>NZ_PNGD01000010.1:0-97261 GCF_002871495.1 Streptococcus sp. UMB0029 | reverse complement strand
TTTCATTATAGATTTTATGGGACTTTTTTTCTACACAAAAATAGGCTCCATAATATCTATAGGGGATTTACCCACTACAAATATTATAGAGCCATTTTTTTTATGTTTCCTTAAGGAGCAAAACTGATGCAGACTGCTTCTGGTACATGGAAGTCGTTAGAAAGTTCTGCTAGACGACCAGTTTCAGGATTGCGTTTAAAGACGGTTGCATTGTCAGAGTCTTGATGGACAGCAATGACAAATTCTTGGTCTGGTGTCAAATCAAAATCACGTGGAGTCTGACCATGAGTAGGAACGATTTCTAACAATTCTAAGCTACCGTCTGCAAGAATTGTATATACTGCGATAGAATCATGGCCACGGTTAGAAGCATAGAGGTATTTACCGTCTTTAGAGAGACGAATAGCAGCAGTTCCGTTAAAACCTTCGTAACCTTCTGGTAGAGTTGAAATGACCTGCATGCGTTCAAATTCGCCAACACCATCGTAGATTAGAACTTCAATAGTGCTATTGAGTTCACAAATGAGATAAGCAATTTTATAGTGGTTATGGAAAACGATATGACGAGAACCAGCTCCAGGAATACTATTGTAGGTATAGAGCTTAGATAATTTCCCTTCTTGATCAAGGTCATAGGTGATGACTTGGTCAGTACCTAGATCACAGGTCACTAGATAGTGGTCAGGTGTTAAGTCTGTAAAGTGAACATGGGGTGAAGCTTGATTTTCATGTGGACCTTGGCCACTGTGTTGATCCACATCACTAAGTAGAAGACTACCATCTTCCTGACGTTTATAAACAAGGACCTGCCCCTTGTGGTAGTTGGCTGCATAGACTAAATCACGCTTTTCATCAACGGCAACATAACAGTGGGGAGCTCCTTCTTCCACGACATGATTTAATAAGGTTCCGTCAGTTTGATAGGCTGCAATGCCCCCCTTGTCATCCTGACTACCAACGGTGTATAGATGTTGCTTCTGGTCAAAAGCAAGATAGGTTGGACTTGGTTCAGGAGCAAAAAGTTCTAGATTTGAAAGCTGCCCAGTTTCTGTATCAAAGTCTGCCTTGTAAATCCCTTGGGAAGTACGACGTGTATAAGTTCCAAAATAAACAGTTTCTTTCATGACTATACCTCTTTATAAAGATAAGACTATTATATCACAAAAACTGTAGTTGGAGGAACTCTATAACACATAGATGTGTATAATAAAATATCAAATTTAGCTTGATTTCCTTTTGAAAAGTGCTATAATAATCCTATACAAATTGCAAAGGAGTTTTTTTATGAAAAAACGTGTTTTCTTAGCAGCTGGAGTTGCTGTACTCTCAGCAGCTGTTCTAGCAGCTTGTTCATCTGGTAATGGGAATAAAGAAGCAACTAAACCAGTTACTTATGCCTATGTATTTTCATCAGATCCTGCGAGTCTGGATTATACAGTTGCTGGGCAAAAGTCTACAAAACAGATTACTGGTAATGTCATTGATGGACTACTGGAAAATGATCAATACGGGAATCTAGTACCATCAGTTGCAGAAGATTGGACGGTTTCCAAAGATGGTTTGACCTATACCTATAAAATTCGTAAGGGTATCAAGTGGTATACCAATGAAGGCGAAGAATATGGGGAAGTTAAGGCTCAGGATTTTGTGACTGGTCTAAAACACGCAGCTGACAAGAAATCAGAAGGACTTTATCTTGTACAGGATTCTATTAAAGGATTAGATGACTATGTAAATGGGAAAACAACGGATTTTTCTACTGTTGGTGTAAAAGCAACAGATGATTATACTGTAGTCTATACTTTAAACCATCCAGAATCTTTCTGGAATTCGAAGACAACAATGGGAGTTCTTGCTCCTGTTAGCGAAGACTTTTTAGCTTCTAAAGGAGATGACTTTGGTAAGGCGACTGATATAACAAGCATTCTATACAATGGGGCTTATCTTCTCACAGGTCTTACATCTAAATCTTCTATTGAAATGACCAAAAACCAAAATTATTGGGATAAACAAAATGTCTTTATTGATGATATCAAATTATCATTCTTTGATGGTCAAGATGCTGACTCTCTTGGACGTGGATTTGATGAAGGAAATTATCCTGCAGCTCCTCTCTTTAAAAACTCTGCTAACTATGAACGCTTAAAAGAAAAATACAAAGATAACATTATTTATAGTCAACAACAAGGAACTACTTTCTATATTTCGACGAATATTGACCGTGTTTCCTACAATCACACCGCTAAAACAAGTGATGCAGAAAAAACATCTACTAAGAAGGCCTTGCTGAACAAAGATTTCCGTCAAGCTTTGGCTTTTGCTACAGATCGTAAAGCAGGAATCTCTCAAGTATATGGGGACGAAGTAGCACCGCGTAAATTACGTACAAGTTTAACACCTCCAACATTTGTACAAGTAGGAGAGCAGTCATTTGGGCAAGTAGCTAAGGCAGAATTGGATAAATTAGATGGTGTATGGAAAGATGTCAGTCTTGATGATGCCCAGGATTCACTTCATAATGTAGATAAGGCTAAAGCTAAATTGGAAGCTGCCAAGAAAACTCTTCAAGCTGATGGAGTACAGTTCCCTATTCATTTAGATATTCCAGTATCTTCTACTCGTCCACAGTTTGTGCGTCAATATCAATCTTATAAACAATCTATCGAGGAAGCTCTTGGATCAGATAATGTTATAGTTGATATTCAACAAGTTTCTGATGATGAATTGGCAAGTATGACGGTTCTAGCTACTTCTAATACCAATACTGACTGGGATATTAATGCAAACAGTGGATGGGGGCCTGATTACGCAGATCCATCAACTTATCTAGATATATTTGATCCAACATCTGGACCAAACCTTCTTGGTTCCCTAGGTGTAGTACCAGGTAAAGACAGCTCAGCAATCAAAGCGGTTGGGTTAGATAAGTTTAAAGAGTTAATCACGGATGCTAATAGTGAGAAAACAGATCTTGAAAAACGATATTCTAAATATGCAAAAGCTCAAGCTTGGTTAACAGACAGTGCCTTGGTTATTCCTGCACAGTCAGACGGTGCCCAAATGCTCGTAACGAAGAAAGTTCCAGGTACTGGTGCAGATGGCTGGGTAGGTGATAAGACTGGTGAACTTAGCTATAAATACCTTAAAATCCAAGATAAGATTGTCACTACTAAAGAAATGGATGAGTTCCGCAAGAAATTTGCTGAAGAAAAAGCCAAATCAAACGCAGATTATCAGAAGAACTTAGAACGTCATATTCAAGACTAATCGAATCTCCTCTTTTGAGGGGATTTTTTATGTTGCTGTCTCCATGTAAGCACTTTAAAAAAGAGTTATTTTTTCCTAAAAATGATATAATGAGAGAACGATAGAAAGGAAGTATTTATGGAACAAAAAGAGAAACATTTTAGCCTATCTTGGTTTTTCAAGTGGTTTTTGGATAACAAGGCCATTACGGTATTTTTGGTAACCTTATTATTGGGACTGAATCTTTTTATTTTAAGTAAGATTAGTTTTCTATTTTCACCTGTTTTAGACTTTTTGGCAGTTGTGATGTTGCCAGTCATTCTATCTGGACTGCTATATTATTTGTTAAATCCTATTGTTGATTGGTTGGAGAAGCATAAGGTTAATCGTGTCATCGCAATCAGTATTGTCTTTGTGATCATCGCCCTCTTTATCATTTGGGGCTTGGCAGTAGCTATTCCAAATCTGCAACGTCAAGTTTTAACCTTTGCAAGAAATGTACCAATCTATCTCGAAGATGCAGACAGAGTTATTAATGATTTGGTGACCAAGCGTTTGCCAGATGATTTCAGACCTCAATTAGAGCAAGTTTTAACAAACTTCTCAAGTCAGGCTACAGTTTGGGCAAGTAAAGTTTCATCTCAGGCAGTCAACTGGGTGAGTGCCTTTATTAGCGGGGCCTCTCAAGTGATTGTTGCCTTGATTATCGTTCCTTTCATGCTCTTTTATCTCTTGCGTGATGGGAAAGGCTTGCGTAACTATTTGACCCAATTCATGCCGATGAAATTGAAGGAGCCTGTAGGACAGGTTTTGTCAGATGTGAATCAACAGTTGTCCAACTATGTTCGAGGGCAAGTAACAGTGGCTATTATTGTAGCAGTAATGTTTATCATCTTCTTCAAGATTATCGGTCTACGCTATGCGGTTACGCTGGGTGTTACTGCTGGTATTTTAAATCTGGTTCCTTATCTTGGTAGCTTTCTAGCCATGCTTCCTGCTCTAGTATTGGGCTTGATTGCTGGGCCAGTCATGCTTTTAAAAGTGGTGATTATCTTTATCGTGGAACAAACTATTGAAGGCCGTTTTGTCTCTCCACTGATTTTGGGAAGTCAATTAAACATCCATCCCATTAATGTTCTCTTTGTCCTGTTAACTTCAGGATCCATGTTTGGTATTTGGGGAGTCTTACTCGGTATTCCAGTTTATGCCTCTGCTAAGGTTGTCATTTCAGCAATTTTTGAATGGTATAAGGTAGTCAGTGGCCTATATGAACTAGAGGGAGAGGAAGTCAAGAGTGAACAATAGTCAACAGATGTTACAGGCTTTGGAGGACCAAGATTTAACCAAGGTTGAGCATTATTTCGTCAAAGCTTTAGAAAATGATCCAAGTGACCTTCTTTATGAGTTAGCCACCTATCTAGAAGGAATTGGTTTTTATCCTCAGGCCAAGGAAATTTATCTGAAAATTGTAGAGGATTTTCCAGAGGTTCATCTTAATCTAGCAGCTATTGCTAGCGAAGATGGTCAAATCGAAGAAGCCTTTGCTTATCTTGAGGAAATCCAAGCTAACAGTGACTGGTATGTATCGGCTTTGGCCCTTAAGGCAGACCTTTACCAGATGGAAGGTTTGACAGATGTGGCGCGTGAGAAATTATTGGAGGCCTTGACCTACTCAGAAGATCCTCTCTTGATATTGGGCTTAGCAGAGTTGGATAGTGAGTTGGAAAATTACCAAGAGGCTATTCAAGGCTATGCCCAGTTAGATAACCGCTCGATTTATGAGCAAACGGGCATTTCTACCTATCAACGAATTGGCTTTGCCTATGCTCAGTTGGGTAAATTTGAAACGGCTATAGAGTTTTTAGAGAAAGCCTTGGAGTTAGAATACGATGACTTAACAGCTTTTGAGTTGGCTAGTCTTTACTTTGATCGAGAAGAATACCAAAAAGCTGTTCTCTACTTTAAGCAGATTGACACCATTTCTCCTGACTTTGAAGGTTATGAGTATGGCTATAGTCAGGCCTTACATAAGGAACATCAAGTTCAAGAAGCCCTACGTATTGCTAAGCAAGGCTTGGAGAAAAATCCCTTTGAAACAAGACTCTTGCTGGTTGCTTCACAATTCTCTTATGAATTGCATGATGCTAGTGGTGCAGAAAACTACCTCCTTACTGCCAAAGAAGATGCTGAGGATACAGAAGAAATCTTACTCCGTCTAGCCACTATTTATCTAGAACAGGAGCGTTATGAGGATATTCTAGGTTTGCAAAGCGAGGAGCCAGAAAATCTTTTGACCAAGTGGATGATTGCACGCTCTTATCAAGAATTGGATGATTTGGATACTGCTTATGAGCATTATCAAGAGTTGGCAGGAGATTTAAAGGATAATCCAGAATTTCTAGAACACTATATCTATCTCTTGCGTGAATTGGGCTACTTTGAGGAAGCCAAAGTCAATGCGCAAGCTTACTTAAAACTGGTTCCAGATGATGTGCAAATGCAAGAACTGTATGAGAGATTACAGGAATAAAATGATTTAAAGCTATATCTTATCAATTTTGAAAGATATAGTTTTTATTTTTGTTAACAATGTAATTTTTTTATAAAAATAGTTGTAATTTAGTTTATGTATGCTATAATAGGGACAATTATTTTAAGGAGGTGTCAGTATGTCTTATTTATTTGAGATATTACCGAGTTTATTGAGCGGTGCAAGCATGACTTTACAGGTTTTTGCACTGGTCTTGATTTTTTCTATTCCCTTGGGCGTTTTGATTGCCTTTGCCTTGCAAGTCCATTGGAAGCCCCTCCATCATCTGATTAACATTTATATTTGGATTATGCGGGGGACACCCTTGCTCTTGCAATTGATCTTTATCTATTATGTGCTACCAAGCATTGGGATCCGTTTGGATCGCCTTCCAGCGGCTATCATCGCCTTTGTTTTGAATTATGCTGCTTACTTTGCTGAAATCTTCCGTGGGGGGATTGATACCATCCCTAAAGGTCAATATGAGGCTGCTAAGGTCTTGAAGTTTAGTCCTTTTGACACAGTGCGCTATATTATCTTGCCTCAGGTGACCAAGATTGTTCTCCCTAGTGTATTTAATGAGGTTATGAGTTTGGTCAAGGATACGTCTCTAGTCTACGCTCTAGGAATTTCAGACCTTATCTTAGCAAGCCGAACAGCTGCCAACCGTGATGCCAGCCTTGTTCCCATGTTCTTGGCAGGAGCCATTTACTTGATTTTGATTGGGATTGTGACAATCATTTCCAAAAAAGTTGAGAAGAAGTACAGTTATTATAGATAGGAGGTTGACATGTTAGAATTACGAAATATCAATAAGAAATTCGGAGACAAACGAATCCTGTCTGATTTCAGTCTAAATATTCCTGAAAAGCAAATCCTAGCTATCGTTGGGCCTTCTGGCGGAGGTAAGACGACTCTCTTACGCATGCTTGCAGGTCTTGAAACCATTGATTCAGGTCAAATCTTTTATAATGGAGAACCCTTAGAATTGGATGAATTGGAGAAGCGAAATCTACTGGGATTTGTATTCCAAGATTTTCAACTTTTCCCTCATTTGTCAGTTTTAGACAATTTGACCTTATCGCCTGTGAAAACAATGGGAATGAAGCAGGATGAGGCTGAACAGAAGGCGCGTGGACTCTTGGAACAGTTAGGGTTAGCAGGGCACGCAGATGCTTATCCATTCTCACTATCAGGTGGGCAAAAACAGCGGGTGGCTTTGGCACGTGCTATGATGATTGACCCAGAAATCATTGGTTACGATGAACCAACTTCTGCACTGGATCCAGAATTACGCTTGGAAGTGGAAAAACTAATCTTGCAAAATAGAGAACTTGGCATGACCCAGATTGTGGTTACCCATGATTTACAGTTTGCGGAAAATATTGCAGATGTATTATTAAAAGTAGAACCTAAATAGGAGGAAAAAGTGATGAAAAAATTGATGCTTATATTAGTCAGTCTAATGACTGCTTTGTTCTTAGTAGCTTGTGGGAAAAATGCTAGTGAAACTAGTGGAGATAATTGGTCTAAGTACGAGTCTAACAAGTCTATTACTATTGGATTTGATAGTACTTTTGTTCCAATGGGATTTGCTCAGAAAGATGGTTCCTATGCAGGATTTGATATTGATTTAGCTACAGCTGTTTTTGAAAAATATGGCATTACGGTAAATTGGCAACCGATTGATTGGGATTTGAAAGAAGCTGAATTGACAAAAGGAACAATTGATTTGATTTGGAATGGTTATTCTGCTACAGATGAACGCCGTGAAAAGGTAGCATTCAGTAACTCATATATGAAGAATGAGCAGGTATTGGTGACTAAGAAATCTTCAGGTATCACGACTGCAAAGGATATGGCTGGAAAGACATTAGGAGCTCAAGCTGGTTCATCTGGTTATGAGGACTTTGAAGCAAATCCAGCGATTTTGAAGGATATTGTTGCTAATAATAAAGCGAATCAATACCAAACCTTTAATGAAGCCTTGATTGATTTGAAAAACGATCGAATTGATGGTCTATTAATTGATCGTGTCTATGCAAACTATTATTTAGAAGCAGAAGGCGTTTTAAACGATTATAATGTCTTTACAGTTGGACTAGAGACAGAAGATTTTGCGGTTGGAGCACGTAAGGAAGATACAACTCTGGTTAAAAAAATAAATGAAGGATTTTCTAATCTTTATAAGGATGGTAAGTTCCAAGAAATTAGCAAAAAATGGTTTGGTGATGATGTAGCAACCAAAGAAGTGAAGGAAGAAAAATAAAATATATAAAAAACATCAACAATATAGATATTATTTATATTTTAAATATATTATAATTAACAATCTGATAAAATTAATATATTATCTTCTGAAAAACCGAAATACTTGATTTATAAAGGATTAAAGGGTATAATTTTAATAAGAACCTTTAAATATACAAATATATTTGAGGGGGGGGGGGGCTTGTTGTTTTTAGCCTTCCTATATATATTAACTGACATTTGTCAGAAAAAGGAGTAAGGGAATGTTTAAACCCAAAGGGCGTCATGTTCGCCAATCGCAAGTGGAGAAATTCACACGTTACAGTATTCGTAAGGTTAGTTTCGGTGCGGCTAGTGTAGCTGTAGCTACTGGATTGTTTTTCCTTGGTGGAGGAAGCGTCCAAGCGGCTGAACAAGCAACTAATCCAGAAACTAGAGAAGTTCAAAATCCTCAAAATCTAAATGATAAGTCCCCGGAACCCTCTAAGGAGGTTGTTGGACAAGCATCTGCTACTGGTAAAGCGACCGATGGACAACAAACTAGTTCTGCTAAAGAGTCTGCGACTAACACACAAGCAAGTCCAGTTGAAACTCCAAATGTAGTGACAGAAAAAGTTGTTATTAATACCGCATCATTAGAAGATTTAGTTGCTAAAGCTGAAAGTCGATTGAGTCAATTAACCGAAGGCAAGAAAACAAAATCAGTCATTGATGATGCTAAAAACTTGGTTAATAAAGCAAAAGAGCTTTTAAATGATGATACAAAAACACAGGCAAAAGTTAATGCATTGGCTAAACAACTTTCAAGTAACCTTGTCATTTTAAACAGTATCAAATCAGAAACAACAAAAGTAAACAAAAACCAAAATCCAAGAAATGGACAAGCCATTCCTGGAAAAGGGGAAAGTGAGTTTAGAGATACAGGTACGGTTGCAGATGGTACTGAAAATCCTGTTGCTGTAAATACGAATGATATTACACAAAAAGCTTCTGAATTAGAGGCGGAAATCGCAAAAGTTGAATCTTTAATCTCTGCTGAAAATGCTAAAGGAGAAGGGCAAACAGATAAAGAGTTCGTAGGAATACTAACACAGGTAAAAGAGTCTGCACAAGCTGTTAGAAATAAAGGGAACAACATCCCAACAACAGAAAAAGAAAAGCATGCACTTTTACAAGAGTTAAAAGATAAAGTAGATTTATTGAAACTATACCAAGCTAAAAAATTAGATTGGGGAGCACCAGCCAATAATCACTTAGCAAATTATGGGAATAATCCATCTGATGCAGTAATTAGTAATTTAAATGATACTTTTGGAACGCCTGACTTTTCAAATGCTACATCACATACAAAACGTGCAGAAAATCAAGCTTCTGGTATACGTGGTGCTATTAATTTGGGTTCAGCAACTTATCATTGGAAACAAAAAGAAATAACGGTTGATGAAGCTAAAGCAGGAGCTTTGGGCGGCTGGAAGATTGTTGATAAAGAAGGTGCAAACACCGTAAATATTGTTAAACCAGAAGCACCTACTGATATAGAATATAAAGAAGGACAATCAGCAACCACATATGCACCAAAACCAGCAAAAGTTTATGATAATAACGGTCATGTTACAGCTACTGGTGGTCAAGGCAGACCAAACGCTGGTGGTGGAGTACTAAATTATATGATTAGTACTGATCGTTTGGGAAATGGAAGTATAGGAAAAGTTAATAAAGATTATTATGTAGAATTAAAAAAACAAGGAACAACTATCTATAAAGATTTCGACGTAAACCCTAACTCTCATTTGTATGCTAATCTTGTCTTTTCTAGTGCTTATGGTAAATTAGGTTTGTCTTCAACAGGTGAAAAAATAAAAATGAAAATAGTTGATGCATATACAGGTCAACCATTATCAGAATTAACTAGAAAAGATGGAAAAGCTTCAGATACAGAATTTATTGGACAACCTGGATCAGATTCGGATGGTTTTGCTGCATTATGGCGTGTAGTAAAAGTGCCTGAAGGGACGACTAAGGTACGTGTATTTGTAGAAGCAGGAGATCAGCCAACAACTTCTGATTACTTGAATGGTCATAAGGTTGAAGATGGATATATAGTTGCAGGACTAGGATTAACTCCAGGACCAGCACTGACTTTAACGACGACAGTTGTTTCAGGTAGAGATAAAGAAGCATATGGTTATACAGATGATTCTATTTATAAAAATGCTCAAAAAGGAACGTTTAATGTAACGCTAAGTAATAATGGTGGAGTAGGAGTAGTATATCAGACTAAGTATGAAGTTACGTTGAAAGTTCCTAAAGGTGTTAAGTTAGGTACATTACAAGGGACAGACTTGAATGAAGTAAATGGCAAAAGTTTATTTGCTCCAAGTTATACTTATGACTTTAAATATAACAAAGATACACGAGAACTTACTTTTAAAATTGATTTACCAAAACGAGATATTAATCCAACAAGTGGTAAATCCAACACTGTTTCGATCCCATTTGAAGTAACGCCTGATTTTGTCGGAGAAGCAACATTTGAGGTAGTAGGGAAAAATGGATTTGGAGGAAAAGATAAATTAGGAAATATGATCTTACCGTATGGAATAGTTGGTGCGGATAGATATAATACTCCAGTGAATGTAAATGCTAATAGTTTAGAAACTTCCGATAATCCAGACTATAAATATAATCGTAGTATTTATATTGATTCTATGACAGGAAATAGCACTATAACTGTACCAGTTGGAACAACTTTTGAAAAAGCAAAAGAAGCAGCAACAGTAAGTGCTGAAGAATTACTAAATTCAGAAGCTTATAGAGAAAAATTAGCAACATTAAAAGCTACTGCTGCTCTAAATTTAAGTGAAACAAGTTTAATTGCAATGGTACAAGGTTATTCTACAGCTGCTGTAAAAGAAAATAGTGGAACTCTAAAAGTACCAGTTATTCACACTGTTGGAAGTAAGAAATTTAATAATCAAATAGACATTAATGTGAATGTAGTGGCATCTACTAAGCAACAGAAAGTTGTTTTTGAAGGAGATACAATCCAAAATGATGATATTAAGGGGAAAATAACTCCTGCTACAATTCCTGGATATACAGCTACAACAAATAATGTTCAAAATCTGCCTACAACAACTGGTAAAGCTGGACAAGTAATTAATGTTGAAACAACAGTATCTTATACGAAGGGAAATGTTGTACTTCCTGAAACAGTAACAGTTCCAGTGTTGGTGTTACCAAAAGCAACTGGTGAAGTAGAAGTACAAAAAGGAGCCCCAGTAGATAAAGTTAAAGAAGTAGCGAAAGCAAAAGCGACAGAAGTAGCAACATCAGCTGATTTCAAAGCTAAATTACCAGAAGGTTCTAAAGATGTAGTGGTTGGTGAGATTACAGAAGAAGTTTTAGCAACAATGACTGCAGAAAAAGGAACGAACAAAGGAATCGTTAAAGTTCCAGTAACATACACAGTAGATGGAACAACTTATACAAAAGATGCAGAAATTACGGTTAATGTATTAGGTTCAGAACCAAAAACAGTCTACACTGTAGAAGGAACAAAACCAGATGCTGAGAAAGTTAAGAATGCCGTAACACCAGGTACTGGAGGAACTGTAGGAACACCAACAGAAACTGATTTACCAGAAACAACAGGGAAAGTTGGAGCTAAAGATGTAACTGCAACTACAACAGTAACGTATCCAAGTGGAACAGAAACTGTAAAAGTCCCAGTAGAAGTATTGCCAAAAGCAACACCAGAAAAAGTAACAACATTAAAAGATACAACTAGTGACACCCTAACAACAGCAGTGAAAGAAAAAGCACAAGCTGCACTAGGTAAATTGACTTTACCATCAGTAGTTACAGTAGAATTAGTTCCAAATCAAAATTATACTGTTCCAGCAACGGATTCTAATGGTGATAAAACAGCAGTACCAGTAAAAGTACAATACAAAGACAGCACAGGTACAGTAGTAGCAGAAGATACTATTTTAGTCCCAGTTACAGTAGTAAGCTCAACTCCAAGTAAAATTGTCGTATTCGAAGGTGAAAAACCAACAGCAGAGCAAGCGAAAGCAGCTGTAACACCAGGAACAGATGGTACAAAAGGTGAACCAACAACATTACCAGAAACAGCAGGTAAAGCAGGAGCCACAGACGTTAAAGTTGACGTACCAGTAACTTATGACAATGGTAAGATAACCGAAACAGTGAAAGTACCAGTAACAGTTTTACCAAAAGCAACTGGTGAGGTAGAAGTACCTAAAGGGGCAACCGTAGATAAAGTAAAAGAAGTAGCAAAAGCAAAAGCGTCAGCATTAGTAGAAGAAGCAGGCTTCAAAGGAAAATTACCAGAAGGTTCTAAAGATGTAGTGATTGGTGAGATTACAGAAGAAGTTTTAGCAACAATGACCGCAGAAAAAGGAACAAACAAAGGAATCGTTAAAGTTCCAGTAACTTATTCAGTAGATGGAACAACTTATACAAAAGATGCAGAAATTACGGTTAATGTATTAGGTTCAGAGCCAAAAACAGTTTACACTGTAGAAGGCACAAAACCAGATGCTGAGAAAGTTAAGAATGCTGTAACACCAGGTACTGGAGGAACAGTAAACGCTCCATCAGAAGCAGGATTACCAGACACAACAGGTAAAGTAGGAGCAAAAGATGTAACTGTACCAACAACAGTAACATATCCAACAGGAGATGAAACTGTAAATGTACCAGTTGAAGTATTACCAAAAGCAACACCAGAAAAAGTAATCACATTAAAAGATACAACTAGTGACAACCTAACAACAACTGTAAAAGAAAAAGCACAAGCTGCACTTGGTAAATTAACACTACCATCAGGAGTTACAGTAGAATTAGATCCAAATCAAACATATACTGTTCCAGCAACAGATTCTAATGGTGATAAAGGTAATGTACCAGTAAAAGTACAATATAAAGACGCAACAGGTACTGTAGTAGCAGAAGATACAATTAGTGTACCAGTAACAGTAGTAAGCTCAACACCAAGTAAAATCGTTGTGTTCGAAGGTGAAAAACCAACAGCAGAGCAAGCGAAGGGAGCAGTAACTCCAGTTACTGGAGGTACAGTGGGAACACCAGCAGAAACTGCTTTACCAGAAACAGCAGGTAAAGCAGGAGCCACAGACGTTAAAGTTGACGTATCAGTAACATATGACAATGGAAAATTAACAGAAACAGTAAGTGTTCCAGTAACAGTTTTACCAAAACCAGAAGCTGATGAAATTCTTGTTCCTAAAAATGGCGATAAAGATAAAGCAAAAGAAAAAGTGCTTGCTCAAGCTGAAAAAGCGATTGCTGATGGAACATTTACAGGTAAACTACCACAAGGTGCTAGAGTTGAGATTGATAAAACAGCTCCAGTAACAGTTCCTGACTTAACAGATGATACTGAAGTGGATGTAACTGTTAAATATACTGTAGATGGTCAAGAAAAAACAACAACTGTTAAAGTCCCAGTTACAGTAGTTGAAGGTGTACCACAAATTGTCCCAGTGGATGAAAACAACAAACAACCAGATCCAGAGAAGAGCATCGATAAAACAGATTATCCAGAAGGTTCTAGATTTAGATACAAAACTCCAGATGGACAAACAAGTCCAATCGATGTAACAACAACTGGAGATAAGAACGTGGTTGTTGAAGTGCTTGATCCACAAGGAAACACAATCGTTGAAGTACCAGCAACTGTACATGTAGTAGGTAGCACACCACAATTTGTCGTAGCAGATCCAACTAAGAAACAACCAGAGGTAAAAGACAGTATCACTCAAGGAGACTATCCAGAAGGAACAACATTTGAGTACAAGACACCAGTAGATACAACAACTTCAGGAGAAAAAGATGTAACTGTTGTAGCTAAGCTGAATGGTCAACCAATTGCAGAAGTTCCTGCAAAAGTAGTGGTAGTAGATCCTAAGACACAATACGTAGTAGCAGATCCAAGCAAACCACAACCAGATGCTTCTAAGAGCATTGATCCAGAACAATACCCAGATGGCACAACATTTGAGTACAAAACTCCAGTAGATACAACTACACCAGGCGAAAAAGACGTTACTGTAGTCGTGAAAGATTCAGATGGAGATACACTTGTAGAAGTACCAACAAAAGTGAAGGTTGTACAAGGAAATCCACAAATCGTTCCAGTAGATGAAGGTAAGAAACAACCATCACCTGAAGATAGTATTGATCCGAATGATTACCCAGATGATGCAACATTTGAGTATAAAGAAGAAGTAGATACATCTACACCAGGTGATAAGAAAGTTACTGTTGTTGTGAAACAAGGAGATAAGGTACTTGTTGAAGTGCCATCTACAGTACGTGTAGTAGGTAGCACACCACAATTTGTGGTAGCAGATCCAGCTAAGAAACAACCAGAAGCGAAAAACAGTGTTACTACAGGAGACTATCCAGAAGGAACAACATTTGAGTACAAGACACCAGTAGATACAACAACTCCGGGAGAAAAAGATGTAACAGTTGTAGCGAAATTAGACGGGCAACCAATTACAGAAATTCCAGCTAAGATTGTTGTTGTAGAACCTAAGACACAATACGTAGTAGCAGATCCAAGCAAACCACAACCAGATGCTTCTAAGAGTATTGATCCAGAACAATACCCAGATGGCACAACATTTGAATACAAGACTCCAGTAGATACGACTACACCAGGCGAAAAAGACGTTACTGTAGTCGTGAAAGATTCAGATGGAGATACACTTGTAGAAGTACCAACAAAAGTGAAGGTTGTACAAGGAAATCCACAAATCGTTCCAGTAGATGAAGGTAAGAAACAACCATCACCTGAAGATAGTATTGATTCGAATGATTACCCAGATGATGCAACATTTGAGTATAAAGAAGAAGTAGATACCTCTACACCAGGTGATAAGAAAGTTACTGTTGTTGTGAAACAAGGAGATAAGGTACTTGTAGAAGTACCATCTACAGTACGTGTAGTAGGTAGCACACCTCAATTTGTGGTAGCAGATCCAACTAAGAAACAACCAGAGGCAAAAGACAGTGTCATTCCAGGAGACTATCCAGAAGGAACAACATTTGAGTACAAGACACCAGTAGATACAACAACTTCAGGAGAAAAAGATGTAACTGTTGTAGCGAAGCTAAATGGTCAACCAATTGCAGAAGTTCCTGCAAAAGTAGTGGTAGTAGATCCTAAGACACAATACGTAGTAGCAGATCCAAGCAAACCACAACCAGATGCATCTAAGAGTATTGATCCAGAACAATATCCAGATGGAACAACATTTGAATACAAGACTCCAGTAGATACGACTACACCAGGAGAAAAAGATGTAGTTGTCGTTGCGAAAGATGGCGAAGATAAACTTGTTGAAGTACCAACAAAAGTGAAGGTTGTACAAGGAAATCTACAAATCGTTCCAGTGGATGAAGGTAAGAAACAACCATCACCTGAAGATAGTATTGATTCAAATGATTACCCAGAAGATGCAACATTTGAGTACAAAGAAGAGGTAGATACATCTACACCAGGTGATAAGAAAGTTACTGTTGTTGTGAAACAAGGGGATAAGGTATTAGTTGAAGTACCGTCTACAGTACGTGTAGTGGAAAGTTATCCTAAATATGTCCCAGTAGATCCAACTAAGAAACAACCAGATCCGAAAGAGAACATTAATCCGAATGATTTCCCAACTGGAACAACATTTGAATATAAAGATAACACTCCAGTAGATACAACAACACCAGGAGAAAAAGATGTAACAGTTGTAGCGAAGTTAAATGGACTACCAATTACAGAAATTCCAGCTAAGATTGTTGTTGTAGAACCTAAGACACAATATGTCCCAGTCAATGCTGAAAGTGATAAGAAACCAAAACCACAAGGTAGCATTACACCAGATGATTATCCAGAAGGAACAACATTTGAGTACAAGACACCAGAAGGACAAACAACTCCATATGATGGATCAACACCAGGTGAAAAAGACGTTACTGTAGTCGTGAAAGATTCAGATGGAGATACAATTGTAGAAGTACCTGCGAAGATTAAAGTCGTTCAAGGCAAAGAACAATTAACTCCAGTAAATGCTGAAGATAAAGATAAACCTAAAGCTGAAGATAGTATCACACCAAGTGACTATCCAGAAGGTTCAACATTCGAATACAAAGTTCCAGAAGGACAAACAACTCCATATGATGGAACAACTCCAGGGGATAAACCAGTTACAGTAGTTGTAAAAGATAAAGATGGAAAAGTGTTAGTTGAAGTTCCAGCTACTATTAAAGTAGTTGAAACAAAACCAACACCGATTGAAACACCAGTAACCACAACACCGTTAACCCCAGAGGATTACACAAAAGGAATTAAGATTCCAGAAGGCGGTAAAGTAACGAATGTTGCAAACATTCCCGACTTAACAACGCCAGGTAAGAAAGATCCAGTTAAGGTAACGATTGAATTGCCAAATGGCAAAGTTATTACAGTGGACGTTCCAGTAACTGTTACTCCAGTTAAGGAAATTGAAACACCAGTAACCCCAACACCGTTAACCCCAACACCGTTAACCCCAGAGGATTACACAAAAGGAATTAAGATTCCAGAAGGTGGTAAAGTAACGAATGTTGCAAACATTCCAGACTTAACAACGCCAGGTAAGAAAGATCCAGTTAAGGTAACGATTGAATTGCCAAATGGCAAAGTTATTACAGTGGAAGTTCCTGTAACTGTTACTCCAGTTAAGGAAATTGAAACACCAGTAACCACAACACCGTTAACTCCAGAGGATTACACAAAAGGAATTAAGATTCCAGAAGGTGGTAAAGTAACGAATGTTGCAAACATTCCAGACTTAACAACGCCAGGTGAAAAAACACCTGTAAAAGTAACGATTACATTACCAAATGGTAAATCTTATACTGTGGACGTTCCAGTAACTGTTACTCCAGTTAAGGAAATTGAAACCCCAGTAACCCCAACACCGTTAACCCCAGAGGATTACACAAAAGGAATGAAGATTCCAGAAGGTGGTAAAGTAACGAATGTTGCAAACATTCCCGACTTAACAACGCCAGGTAAGAAAGATCCAGTTAAGGTAACAGTAGAGTTGCCAAATGGCAAAGTGATTACAGTGGAAGTTCCAGTAACTGTTACTCCAGTTAAGGAAATTGAAACACCAGTAACCCCAACACCGTTAACCCCAGAGGATTACACAAAAGGAATTAAGATTCCAGAAGGTGGTAAAGTAACGAATGTTGCAAACATTCCAGACTTAACAACGCCAGGTAAGAAAGATCCAGTTAAGGTAACGATTGAATTGCCAAATGGCAAAGTTATTACAGTGGAAGTTCCTGTAACAGTAACACCTAAATCACAAAATGGTGGCGGAGCAATTGCTCAAAATGGTGGTTCAACTGTTCAGATTGTAACGGAATATCTTGATGAAAATGGTAACCGAATTACTTCAGATAAAGAAGGAAAACACAATCCAATAGAGTTGGAAGGATATGAATTTAGTCATTCAACAACGGATGCTAAAGGAAATACACTACATCACTATAAGAAAGTGAAAAAACCAATCAATCAAGAGCAACCAAGTGCTCCAGAGACTCCTACAAGTCCAGAAAAACCAGTAGCTACTCCGGTTCAGACAAGTTCTACAGATTCTAAACAAGTAGCTGAAACAACCGTATCCAATGATAAGAAGGAATTACCAAATACTGGTACAGAAGATAAGGCTGGTCTAGCTAGTCTTGGACTTCTTGGAATGTTGGGTGCATTCGGACTCGTAGCTCGTAAGAAAAAAGAAGACTAAGAAAGAAACTTCTTTTCTGAAGTCTGATAGAAAAATAGACTGAGGTGAAAACTTCAGTCTATTTCTTTTTACTGTAAAAAAACCTCTGGCAAGTACCAGAGGATAAGAGCTTATTTCATTGTTGGGAAGAGCAATACATCACGGATAGTGGTTGTATCAGTGAGGAGCATGCAGAGACGGTCGATACCGATTCCCAAACCACCTGTTGGTGGCATACCATATTCAAGAGCTTCGATGTAGTCGTAGTCGATACCTGTCGCTTCATCGTCACCAAGTTCTTTGGCTTTAGCTTGGGCTTCGAAACGGCTAAGTTGGTCGATTGGGTCGTTGAGCTCAGTAAAGGCATTACCGTACTCCTTAGTCATGATGAAGAGCTCGAAACGGTCTGTAAAGCGTTCGTCTTCAGGATTCTTCTTCGCGAGTGGAGATACAGCTACTGGATGTCCATAGACAAAGGTTGGTTGAATCAAGGTTTCTTCAACGAACTCTTCAAAGAAGGCATTGATAATGTGACCAACTTCAGTGTAGTGTTTCTCAACTGGAACTTTCTTCTCCGCAGCGATAGCTTTGGCTTCTTCCAAAGTCATATCTTGCCAGAAATCGACACCAGTAATTTCTTTGATAGCATCCACCATATGAACACGTTTAAATGGCTCGTTAATCTTGATTTCAGTACCTTGATAGTTAACTGGGCCGTCGCCTTTGACTGATTTAGCAGCGTGTTGGATAATACCCTCAGTCAAGTCCATAATGTCTTGGAAATCTGCATAAGCTTGGTAGACTTCGATAGAAGTAAATTCAGGGTTATGAGTAGCATCCATTCCTTCGTTACGGAAGATACGGCCAATTTCATAGACACGTTCCATACCACCAACGATAAGGCGTTTCAAGTGAAGCTCGGTTGCGATACGAAGCACCATGTCAATGTTTTGGGCATTGTGGTGAGTGATAAATGGACGGGCAGCAGCACCACCAGCTTCGTTGTGAAGAACAGGTGTTTCCACTTCAAGGAAGCCTTTTTGGTCAAGGTAACGACGAATTTCAGAGATGATTTTTGAACGAGTGACAAAGCGTTCGAAGCTTTCACGGTTAGAAATCAAGTCCAGGTAACGTTTACGGTAAATTGTTTCAACGTCTGTCAAACCGTGGAATTTCTCTGGAAGTGGACGAAGTGCCTTAGACAAGTGTGTAATGTGAGTCGCCTTGATAGAGAGTTCTCCCATATCTGTACGCATCACTTCACCCTCGACACCAAGGAAGTCACCAAGGTCTGCTTTTTTGAAGATTTCGTAGTTTTCTTCACCGACAGCATCCTTACGAACGTAAATCTGAATCTGGCCTTCGCGGTCTTGAAGGTGGGCAAATCCAACTTTACCTTTACCACGTTTGGTCACCAAGCGTCCTGCGATAGTAGCTGTTTCGTTTTTATCGTGTAATTGTTCTTTATCGAGGTCAGCATATTTATCTTTTAATTCTTGAGAGTTAGCAGTACGTTCAAAGCGTTTTCCAAAGGGATCGATTCCTTGTTCACGAAGCGCAGCCATTTTTTCACGGCGAACGATCTGCTGGTCATTTAGTTCTTCCATATGTTCTGTTGACATGGGATCCTCCTAGTTTTACTCAAAATTGAATACGATGAGTCATTTTTTGCGATACTCCCATTTTATCATAAATAGTCAAGAAATTCACGGATAATCTTTAAAAACTAAAAAGAACTTGACGCTAATACTCTTCGAAATTCTCTTCAAACCACGTCAACGTCGCCTTGCCGTAGATATGTTACTGACTTCGTCAGTTTCATCTACAACCTCAAAACCATGTTTTGAGCTGACTTCGTCAGTTTCATCTACAACCTCAAAGCAGTGCTTTGAGCAGCCTGCGGCTAGTTTTCTAGTTTGTTCTTTGATTTTCATTGAGTATAAAATCAAGTTCTGTTATTGATAGGAGGTATCATTCCACGTATCGAGAGTGAATGTTTCAAAATCATGGGTTTCTAAAATTGTCAGGCTGGCATTTGCTAGACCACCATCTTTACGAAGAAGAGGTTCTTTATAGCCTAGTAGAGTACGAAGACTGGCAGTAAGATTGGCGCCGTGGCCGACAATTAGAATACGCTCAGCTGGACTATCTTTGAGTGATTTGATAAATTGGATGGTCCGTTTTGTTGTGCTATAGAGGGATTCGGCTCCAAACATTTGAGTGTCAAATTTAGCAAGATTCGTACGGAAAGCTTTGATTTGTTGCGGGTAAATAGCTTCCAAGGTTGCGATTTTTAATCCTTCTAATTTCCCCAGCTGCCATTCACGGAGATTAGGAACACTTTCTAAAGGACAAGGCATCTGAAGTTGACTTTGGATAATCTCAGCAGATTTGACCGCTCGAGGTAAATCACTTGCATAAATCTGATCAAAAGGAATCTCCTTGAGATACTGGCCGAGTTTTTTGAGAGTGTCAATGGATTCAGGAAGAAGAGGAGAATCGCCACTAGCACCTTGAAAACGTCCTTCCTGATTCCAGACTGTACGGCCGTGGCGGATAAAGTAGAGTTTCATTACTTACTGTCCTCCAAGATATCTGCAAAGTCAGCTTTTACAAAGCTAGCCAAGTCTTGTGGTGCGACGATAATGCTGTGACCAAGTTCGCCAGCAGAGACAATCATTTGATCCAAGTCTAGAGCAATCTTATCGATAAAAATGGGGTAATTGTGTTTCTGACGAATACCGACAGGATTATTGGCTCCGTGAATGTAGCCAGTTGTTTTTTCTAAGTCCTTTTGTGGAATCATGCTCACTTTTTTATTGCCAGAAAATTTAGCTAATTTCTTTTCTGACAGGTGTTGAGTGATAGGGACAATTCCGATAATCGGTCCTGTTTTATCTCCCAAAAGAGCCAAGGTTTTGAAAATCTGATCTCGTTCATAACCTTGAGGCAGTTCTCCTTCAAGCGCATTGATTTGAATCCCCTGATGTGGGATATCTGCTTTAGACAGGATTTGTTCCACCAATGTTTTTTTGATTTTAACTTTTTTTGCCATTATTTATACTTATCCTCCAATTGGCTCATCCAAATACCAAGCCAGATTCCTAGTGCAAAGAAGAAGGCGATGATGACATAACCGACATGTGAAAGCCCCATGTATTGGATACTTTCAGCGTTTCCTGCATTTGGGATTAAGATTAAAAGAGTACTTGATAAGACGATTCCGATGATGAAATGATAGACGCGTGAGTGGTAGTTATTTAAGGCATAATCCATCAATTTTGAAAAAATAATGAGAGTTGCGCCTGCTCCGATTCCAATCGGGAAGAAGGTTCCCAAGAGGTCAAAGGTTTTAAAACCAGTCAACATAGGAGCATAGAGACCCAAAATCAAAAGTAGGTTTGATGGACTGAGACCAGGAACCAATACGCCGAGAGCTAGTAGTGCACCTGCTAGGACGAAGTTAAGAAAGCTGGTACTTAAGGTTCCAACGACAAAATTTAAGGCATAGAGCCCTAGTCCAGAAATGATAAAGGTTGCCCAGAACCAAGCTAAATCAAACTTGTCTCGGTCAGATTCTCGAGTTGATTCTTTGAGGAGGCTAGGAACAGTACCAATGATAGCCCCTGCAAAGCTCCATAAAACAAAGACCTGATAATTTTCAAGCAGGTATTCAATCGGGTAAGAAAATAAGCCAATTCCCAGAAGCATACCGATGGCAACTGGAATAAAGTACAAAACATTTTCTTTAAAGTCTTTAAAGGGATGGGCCAGAAAGCCAATCATCCGTTCATAAATTCCTAAGATTGCTGCTAGAACCCCTCCAGAAATTCCCGGTAGGATAAATCCAAGAGCAATGACAATCCCTTTAATAAGGCGTGCTAACCATGAGAGCATATATTTCCTCCAACTATTTCAATTTCAAAAACTCCTTACTATATTGTATCACAATCTATAATAAAAAGAAAAAGCAAATGATAAACAAATGCTTTTAAGGTTTTAAAAAGAGTTTTCTAAAGGTTTCTTCTTTGTTTTTTAAGGAAGAGATGACGTTGATATCCAAATCGTGATCAAAGCCAGCAATTTTTCCTTTAGAAGTGTACTGGTGGATGTCGTAATCTAAATCAGTCTTTGGAGTTGCCTCGTAAAAACCTGAGTCAGAACCATAGGAAGGAATCCAAACAGATGTAAATTTATCTGTATCAATACTGTGTTCTTCCATGAAGTAGACTCCAACGTAGATTCCGATGTTTTTAGCACCTAGGGATTCTAGCTTTGCCCGAAAGGCTTCAACCCCTTCGTTCATATTGGACATGGTTTTGTCTTCCACATCTAGCCAATAGTAGCTAGGGCTGTATGGAGATGAAGCGTTATAAAAAACTTCAGCGGCCTTTTCCATTTCTTGGACATTTTTTCCAGCAACATAGGCATAGACCCCAACGGGTACATTTCGTTTTTGAAACTCAGTGATATGGGTTTTAAAGGCCTTATCAATACCATTAACATAGGAAGCATCGTTCTCTTTGGATGTTTGAGCACCACTATGGACGCGAACAATGGCTCCAGAAATGTTTTGGGAGAGAGTATCGTAATTGATTTCCTCAGGACGCTGCCAACCAGACACATCAATTACTGGTTTATTTATATTATGTAACGCTTGAGTCTCTACTTGCGCGATATTTGACTTTGTTTTTACAGGATGGTTCTCAAAACGAGGGCGATTCAGGATTAAAATGAAAATCATAATCCCAAAAAAACCAAACAAAATAAGCGGATTAATTTTCTTTCTCATATCTCATAATTTTACCTTAAAAATGAAAAAAAATCAAAAAAAATACTCAAAAAATGGGTTAAGGAAAGGACTTTGGAGCATTTTTTCATTCAAGAGCGCGGAATGATTTGAAATATGGTATAATAAAAGGGAATTTCTAGAGAAAAGAGAAGATTATGTCAAATTATGCCATTATTTTAGCAGCGGGTAAAGGGACTCGTATGAAATCTGATTTGCCAAAAGTGTTGCATAAGGTTGCGGGTATTTCTATGTTGGAACATGTTTTCCGTAGTGTGGGAGCTATCCAACCTGAAAAGACAGTAACAGTTGTAGGACACAAGGCGGAATTGGTTGAAGAGGTCTTGGCTGGACAGACAGAATTTGTGACTCAATCTGAACAGTTGGGTACTGGCCATGCAGTTATGATGACAGAGCCAATCTTAGAAGGTTTGTCAGGTCACACCTTGGTCATCGCAGGAGATACTCCTTTAATCACAGGTGAAAGTTTGAAAAACTTGATTGATTTCCATATCAATCATAAAAATGTGGCGACTATCTTGACTGCTGAAACGGATAATCCTTTTGGCTATGGACGAATTGTTCGTAATGACAATGCTGAAGTTCTGCGCATTGTGGAGCAGAAGGATGCCACAGATTTTGAAAAGCAAATCAAGGAAATCAACACTGGAACTTACGTTTTTGATAACGAGCGTTTGTTTGAAGCTTTGAAAAATATCAATACCAACAATGCTCAAGGCGAATATTACATTACAGATGTCATTGGCATTTTCCGTGAAGCTGGTGAAAAAGTTGGCGCTTATACTTTGAAAGATTTTGATGAAAGTCTTGGGGTAAACGACCGTGTGGCTCTTGCGACTGCTGAGTCAGTGATGCGTCGTCGCATCAATCATCAGCACATGGTTAATGGCGTTAGCTTTGTTAATCCAGAAGCAACTTATATCGATATTGATGTTGAGATTGCTCCTGAAGTTCAACTCGAAGCCAATGTTACCTTGAAAGGGCAAACGAAAATTGGTTCTGAGACTGTTTTGACAAACGGTACTTATGTAGTGGATAGCACTATCGGAGCAGGAGCTGTCATTACTAACTCTATGATTGAGGAAAGCAGTGTTGCAGATGGAGTGACTGTCGGACCTTATGCCCACATTCGTCCAGGTTCAAGTCTAGCTGCCCAAGTCCATATTGGAAACTTTGTTGAGGTGAAAGGTTCTTCAATCGGTGAGAATACTAAGGCTGGTCATTTGACCTATATCGGAAACTGTGAAGTGGGTAGCCATGTTAATTTCGGTGCAGGAACTATTACAGTCAACTACGATGGCAAAAACAAATACAAGACAGTCATTGGTAACAATGTCTTTGTTGGTTCAAATTCAACCATTATTGCACCAGTAGAACTTGGTGACAATTCCCTCGTTGGAGCTGGTTCAACTATTACCAAAGACGTGCCAGCAGATGCGATTGCTATTGGTCGCGGACGCCAGGTTAATAAAGACGAATATGCAACACATCTTCCTCATCATCCCAAGAATCAGTAGGAGCCTATCATGGAATTTGAAGAAAAAACGCTTAGCCGAAAAGAAATCTATCAAGGACCAATATTTAAACTGGTTCAAGATCAGGTTGAATTACCAGAAGGCAAGGGAACTGCCCAACGTGATTTGATTTTCCACAATGGAGCTGTCTGTGTTTTAGCCGTAACCGATGAGCAAAAACTCATCTTGGTCAAGCAGTACCGCAAGGCCATTGAGGCAGTCTCTTACGAAATTCCAGCTGGAAAACTTGAAGTAGGAGAAAATACAGACCCTGTTGCAGCGGCTCTGCGTGAATTAGAGGAAGAAACAGCCTATACAGGGAAGTTAGAACTCTTGTACGATTTTTATTCAGCCATTGGCTTCTGTAATGAAAAACTAAAACTATACCTAGCAAGAGATTTGACAAAGGTGGAAAATCCGCGTCCGCAGGATGAAGATGAAACCTTGGAAGTCCTAGAAGTAAGTCTAGAAGAAGCCAAGGAATTGATCCAATCAGGTCATATCTGCGATGCCAAGACAATTATGGCTGTTCAGTATTGGGAATTGCAGAAAAAATAGAGGAGGTCAATATGGGTAAACCTTTATTAACGGATGAAATAATCGAAAGAGCTAATAGAGGAGAAAATATTTCAGGTCCCCCTTTGCTAGATGATGAGGAGACAAAAATTTTACCAACCTCTTCTTCCCGTTTTGGTTATGCCAATCCTAAGGATCATGGATTTAGCCAGGAAACCTTGAAGATTCAGGTTGAACCGTCTATTCATAAAAGCCGTCGCATTGAAAATACCAAGAGAAATGTCTTCAATTCTAAACTGAATAAAATCTTATTCGCAGTCATCTTTCTCTTGATTTTGCTTGTCTTAGCAATGAAACTTTTGTAATAGAAAAGGAATTGAAATGAAAATAGGAATTATTGCGGCTATGCCAGAAGAACTGGCTTATCTGGTCCAGCATCTAGACAATGCTCAGGAGCAAGTTGTTTTAGGGAATACCTATTATACAGGAAACCTTGCCTCGCATGAGGTCGTTCTTGTAGAAAGTGGAATTGGTAAGGTCATGTCTGCTATGAGTGTGGCGATTTTGGCTGATCATTTCCAAGTGGATGCTTTAATTAATACGGGATCAGCTGGGGCAGTAGCAGAAGGTATTGCTGTTGGTGATGTTGTGATTGCTGACAAATTAGCCTATCATGATGTGGATGTCACAGCTTTTGGTTATGCTTATGGACAAATGGCGCAACAACCGCTTTATTTCGAATCAGATAAAACCTTTGTTGCTAAAATTCAAGAGAGTTTATCTCAATTGGATCAGAACTGGCATCTTGGTTTGATTGCTACAGGAGATAGTTTTGTTGCAGGAAATGACAAGATAGAAGCGATTAAGTCCCATTTCCCAGAAGTTTTAGCTGTTGAGATGGAGGGGGCCGCTATTGCTCAGGCAGCGCATGCCCTTAATCTTCCAGTTTTAGTTATTCGAGCTATGAGTGATAATGCCAACCATGAAGCAAACATCTCTTTTGATGAGTTTATTATCGAAGCTGGACGTCGCTCTGCCCAAGTCTTGTTAGCCTTTTTGAAGGCCTTAGATTAAGCGAAAATTTGACAGTTTTTCTAGCTTATGATAAGATTTAAGTAAAGAAAAGCTAGAAAACGTTTCAGAGGATATTATGAGTATTGAAATGACCGTCAGTGAGATTGCAGAGGTCTTAGGATTATCTCGCCAAGCAATCAATAACCGTGTCAAAGAATTACCTGAAGAAGACACAGATAAAAATGACAAAGGGGTAACAGTCGTTACCAGAAGTGGCTTGATTAAGCTAGAAGAAATCTATAAAAAAACGATTTTTGAAGATGAGCCTGTCAGTGAAGATGTCAAGCAACGTGAACTGATGGAGATTCTGGTTGATGAGAAGAATGCAGAAATTCTTCGTCTCTATGAACAATTAAAAGCCAAGGATCGTCAGTTATCAGAAAAAGACGAGCAGATGCGTATCAAGGATCGTCAGATTGCTGAGAAAGATAAACAACTCGATCAGCAGCAACAATTGACTCTTCAAGCCATGAAGGATCAAGAAAATCTTAAGCTAGAGCTGGACCAAGCAAAAGAAGAAGTCCAATCAACTAAGAAAGGCTTTTTTGCTCGTTTATTTGGAGGATAATCAAGGAGCTGTTTAGGTTACATGCTAACCTGATGGCTTCTTTTGTTTCTAAATAGTATAGTTGCTCAATTAATACTCAATGAAAATCAAAGAGAAAACTAGGAAGCTAGCCGCAGGCTGCTCAAAGCACTGCTTTGAGGTTGTAGATAAGACTGACGAAGTCAGTTACATATATCTACGGCAAGGCGAAGCTGACGCAGTTTGAAGAGATTTTCGAAGAGTATAAAATAACAGTATAGGAGAGGTAGAAAATGGAACGATTAGAAGATTACATTGCTTTCGATTTAGAATTTAATCAGCATGAAGGGCAAACACACTTGATTCAAGTATCGGCAGTGCGTTTTAGAGATGGTCAGGAAATCGATGCCTATGATTCCTATGTTCATACCAGTGTGCCTCTAAAAAGCTTTATCAATGGTTTGACAGGGATTACAGTCGAGACCTTAAAAGATGCTCCTCCAGTGGAGGAAGTTATAAAAGAATTCCAAGAGTTTGTGGGTTCTTTACCCATGGTTGGATACAATGCTGCTAAAAGTGATTTGCCTATTTTAGCAGAGCATGGTTTAGATTATAGCCAGCAGTACAAGGTGGACTTGTATGATGAAGCTTTTGAACGTCGGAGTTCGGATTTACATGGTATTGCCAATCTTAAATTGCAAACTGTTGCCTCGTTTCTTGGATTTCAAGGTCAGTCTCATAATAGCCTAGAGGATGCTCGGATGACGGCGCGTGTTTACGAGTCCTTTCTAGAGTCAGACCAGGCTAGAGAATTGTTAGGGGCAGAAAGTAGCCTCTCGAACAATCCTTTTGGGGGCTTGGACTTGTCTCAATTATTTGACTAGGAGTGCCTATGAAACCTGAAAAACCTAAAAATCTAGGTTTTAGGAAAATCTACTTTAATCTAGATAAAATACTCTTTCTCTTTTTCTTGACTTTCATGATGATTGAGTTTGTCTGGTTACCTCTCAATTCTTGGGTTGCTGGACTTTTGCTCCGACAGACAGGCTATCTCTTTCTTTCCTACAACAATATTTTTGCTATTATAAAGGGTTCTCCCTTTGTTAGTTTGGCTTTATTTGTTCTAGTAATTGTTAATTTATTGGTCGCCTATTACCAGATAGGACTTCTCTTTATCGGGGCTCGCCACCTCCTCTATCATGAAAAGAGAACCCTACTGGAGTACAGTCGCAAGGTCTTTCGTCAAAGTTTCTTATTCATGAAGCAAGTGACGATTTCCAAAATGGCCTTTATCTTCTTTTATGTCATGATGCTCTTTCCATTGATTCGAAAGATTTTAAAGATTTATTACCTCAATAAAATTGTCATTCCGGATTTTATCGTTGATTATGTTGAAGACAAGTATTGGCTAGTAGGTATAGTGGTTACTATTCTGGCTTTACTTCTGTTTTACATTTCAGTGCGTTTGATGTTTGCCCTACCTCAGCTTTTATTTGAGAAGAAAACAGTCAAAGAGGCAGTCAGATACAGTCTAGAGAAGACCAAAAGGCAATCCTGGTTTTATATTTGGAACTTGCTCTGGATTATTATCAAAACGTATCTATTTTTCATTCTTTTCTTGATTCCAATCTTAGCAAGTCAGGCACTGATGGATGGAGTGACCCATAAGGAATCTCTTGTACTGGGAATTATCAACTTTGTCTTGATTAAGAATTTCCACTATATGGCCTTGACCTATTTCCTTATTAAGTTTGTTTCCTTTTTGACAGGAGAAGAGCTAGAAATCACACCAAGGAGAAAGAAAGACCACTGGATGAGATGGGGAGTGATGGGCTGTGCAGGTATCTTTTTCGCTCTTGAGGGATATGTTTATTTGGAAGCGCCAGTTGCCAATAAACCTTTAGTTATTTCTCACAGAGGAGTATCTAATAGGAATGGTGTGCAGAATACAGTCCAATCGCTAGAAAAAACCGCTCAGTTATCTCCAGATTTCGTTGAGACAGATGTTCAGGAAACAAAAGATGGCCAGTTTGTCATGATGCATGATGCTAATATCAAGAATTTGACAGGAGTCAATGCCAATCCTCAGGATCTAACTTTGGATGAATTAACCAAACTTGATATTTCTGAAAATGGCTATCACACCAAGGTGTCTAGTTTTGATGATTATCTTAACAAAGCCAATGAATTGCATCAAAAACTCCTTATTGAAATTAAAACCAGTCGAAAAGATAGTCCAGATATGATGAAACGCTTTATGGACAAATATGGAGCTGTTATTAAGCAGAATGGGCACCAAATGCAGTCCTTAGACTACCATGTGATTGACCAAGTGCTAGCCTACGACTCACAAATTCCAGTCTATTTCATCCTACCTTACAATAGTATCTTTCCAAGAACCAAAGCTACAGGTTATACCATGGAGTATTCAACTTTAGATGAAAATTTTGTCAACAAGCTTTGGAATACCGATCAGAAATTGTACGTCTGGACCATTAATAGTTCAGAGTCCTTTGATAAATCTGTTCATTTGGGAGCGGATGGCATGATAACGGATGATTTGGAAATGATTCAAGAGCAAGTTACCATTGCCCAAGAAGACCCAGAGTATACGGATTTGCTTTTCAAACAGGCCATGGAATTCTTTAATTTTTAGTAATTAAAAAGAGGAACAGTTGTTCCTCCCACGATAGGCAAGTATTCTCTTGAATGCTTGTTTTTTCTTATGCTTAGAATGGCAATTTTCCAGCGAAAGCACCCAGTTTTTTCTTGGTAGTCTCATCGATTTGTTCAAGAGCAGAGTTGATGGCTTGAACGGTCATATCAGAAAGAGTTTCGAGGTCTTCTGGGTCAACGACAGCTGGATTGAAGTCAATGCTGATAACTTTCTTATCTCCAGTTAAGGTCGCTTGGACAAGGTCTTGAGCAGATTTGCCAACAAATTGCATAGCAGCAAGTTCTGCTTGGCTTTGTTCCATTTGTTTTTGAAGTTTTTGTGCTTGACGCATCATGTTTTGCATGTTCATCATGGTGATTTACAGTTTCCTTTTTCAATTATTTTCTTTTTTATTTTATCAATTTTGAGGTTAAAAGTCTATTGTTAGTATAAATCCCCTAACATTAAATTACCGAAGAGATTTTCGAAGAGTACGAGTCTGGAATATGAAAACAGCAGTTAATTTCAAGAAATAAAAAAAGAACAGCCGAAGCTGTCTTTTTATCATTATTTGAGACCGTATTTTTTGTTGAAACGATCCACGCGTCCATCTGCTTGAGTGAACTTTTGACGTCCAGTGTAGAATGGGTGTGAGTATGATGAAATCTCCACACGGATCAATGGGTAAGTTTCGCCTTCGAACTCAACTGTTTCGTTAGAGCGTTTTGTTGAACCGCTAAGGAATTGGTAACCAGTAGTTGTGTCCATGAAGACAACTGGGCGATATTCTGGATGGATATCTTTTTTCATTTTACAATATTTCCTTTCTGCCATGGTCTCTTTGCGAGCCATAGATTATTACCATACTAGTCTATCAAATTCTAATGAGTTTGACAAGTCTTTTACTTGTTTTTAAGCAAGTTTTTTAACTTTTGGTAGATGATTTCGTTTTCTTCCAAACTATAGGAGTTAGCACCACTTGCTAGAGGATGACCACCACCATCATGTTCTTTAGCAATTTCATTGATTGGACGAATTTTACTACGTAGACGGACGCGGTAGTGACCATCCGCTTGTTCAACAAAAATTCCCCAGAGACTCACACTGTCAATGCGTCCAGGTGCACCGACAATGGCTGCAGTTTCAGCATCGGTAACATTGAATTGTTTCAAGACTTCTTGACTCAGGATAATGCGAGCAGCACCATTTTCATCCACTTCCAGATGGTCGTAGATGTAGCCTTGAAGTTTAGCAATTTTGTAGCTCATAGTGTCCATTTTGCGAGTGAGAGCCGAAAAATCAAAGTTCTGTTCTCTCAGAGAGGCAGCCAGGCGGAGGGTGCGTGCAGTGGTAGAAGGGTAGAGGAAACGACCTGTATCACCAACAATTCCTGCAAAAAGTAGCTCAGCAGCGCGATCTGACAAGGCCAGTTGAGTTGTTTCAGCAAATAGGGTAATCATCTCACTAGCGCTACTTGAACTAGTCTCCACCCAAGATAGGTCACCGTATACATCATCATTTGGATGGTGGTCAATCTTAATGAGAAAATCACCTTGACTATAGCGCTTATCATCGATACGAGCAGTGTTAGCCGTATCACAGACGATGACAAGGGCGCCTTGGTAGGTACTATCTTCAACATGATCCATTTCAGCCATCCAAGTAAGAGTTGGTTCATCAAAACCAACGGCTTTGATGGTTTTTTTGGGGAAATGATGTTCCAGCAAGGCTTTCAATCCCACCTGACTTCCCAAGGCATCAGGGTCTGGTTTCATATGACGGTGAATGATAATTGTGTCATATTCTTTGATTTTTTCTAAAATTTGATGGCAAATGTCCATAAATAACCTCAATTCTTTCTCATTTCATTGTAGCACAAGAATTTTTATTTTTAAAATGAAAAAGATGTGATATAATGGAGAAAGATAAATTGAGGAGGACGATATGGCATTAGCAAAAATTGTATTTGCCAGTATGACAGGTAATACCGAAGAAATTGCAGATATTGTAGCAGACAAATTACGTGACTTGGGCTTGGATGTCGATGTTGATGAATGTACAACTGTTGACGCTTCAGACTTCTTGGAAGCAGACATCGCTATCGTTGCGACCTATACTTATGGTGATGGAGAATTGCCAGATGAGATGATGGACTTCTACGAAGACTTAGCAGACCTCAACTTGAATGGCAAAATCTACGGAGTGGTTGGCTCAGGTGATACTTTCTACGATGAATTCTGTAAAGCTGTTGATGACTTTGATCGTGTCTTTGTTTCAACAGGAGCAGAAAAAGGTTCAGAGTGTGTTAAAGTTGATCTCTCTGCTGAGGAAGAAGACATTGAACGTTTAGAACAATTCGCAGAAGAATTGGCTGCTAAAGTAGGATAAGCATAAATGTGCGCTGATGCAATCAATCAGTGCATTTTTCTTATCGTGAGTTGGGATTTTACTAGCCTATTTGGTGGTTTTTTGATAAAATAATTCAAATAAAGGAGGAGATTGTATGGATTTAAAGAGTATTCGGCAAGAGATTGATCAAATCGACAACCAAATTGTCAAACTGTTAGAAGAGAGAATGCATTTAGTTGAAGGGGTTGTCGCTTATAAGAAGGCTTCAGGGAAACCGATTTTAGATACCAAGAGAGAAGCAGTTATTTTTGAAAAGGTCAGAAATCGTGTAGAAGACAAGCGCTATCAGGAGACTATTGTAGCAACGTTTTCGGACATACTCAAACGTTCGCGTGATTATCAGGATCAAAACATCAAATGAAAAAAGAACAATTTTATCCGCTAGGGATTTTTCTAGCTGCTATGTTGGGTGGATTGGTCCGCTACCTGGTTTCTACTTGGTTACTAGCCAGTCCAGATTTTCCTTGGGGTACTCTCTTTGTTAATTATCTGGGAATTTTCTGCCTGGTTTATCTTGTCAAGGGCTATCTGGTCAATAAGGGGACTAGTAAGGGCTTGGTTTTAGCACTGGGAACAGGTTTTTGTGGAGGTTTGACAACCTTTTCTAGCCTAATTCTTGATGCTGTTAAGCTGCTCGACACAGGGCGTTATCTTAGTTTGGTCCTGTATTTGCTTTTGAGTATCGGTGGAGGTTTGCTTTTGGCTTACTATTTGGGGAGGAAGAAATGGTAATCATTTATCTTGCAATTGCTTGTGGTTTTGGGGCTTTAGTACGGTATCTCTTTTCCCGCTATAATCAAGCTTCTAAATTGCCACTCGGAACGCTCATAGCCAATCTTTTAGGTTGTTTTTTGATTGGATTATTCTACAATCATGTAGAGTCTAAGGAAGTCTATGCTATTCTAGCAACTGGCTTTTGCGGAGGTTTAACAACCTTCTCTACCTTGAATGACGAACTGCAAAGACTGCTAAGCGATAAGAAGGTCTTTTATTCTTACCTGACTTTGACCTACCTAGGTGGTTTAGTTGCGATTTTTTTAGGAATTCTGCTATAAATTTCTTTACTTTTTTGTGGAAATTTGGTAGACTGTATCTTGTGTGTAATGGACGCACAAAAATACAGTTTATCCGCTGAGGAAGGTTCCTCAAGATTGACAAAGATAGGAGAATAAAATGAATCCATTAATCCAAAGCTTGACTGAAGGTCAACTTCGTACAGATATCCCATCATTCCGTCCTGGTGACACTGTTCGTGTACACGCGAAAGTTGTCGAAGGTAACCGTGAACGTATCCAGATTTTTGAAGGTGTTGTTATTGCACGTAAAGGTGCTGGCATCTCAGAAAACTACACAGTTCGTAAAATCTCTAACGGTGTAGGTGTTGAGCGTATCTTCCCAATCCACACTCCACGTGTTGAAAAAATCGAAGTTGTACGTTACGGTAAAGTACGTCGTGCGAAATTGTACTACTTGCGTACTCTTCAAGGTAAAGCAGCTCGTATCAAAGAAATTCGTCGTTAATTCGACTAAAAAACTCTGCTTTTTCAGCAGAGTTTTTATCTAGCTCCCTTAGTTCAATGGATATAACAACTCCCTCCTAAGGAGTAGTTGCTGGTTCGATTCCTGCAGGGGGCATTTTTAGTACAGTAAAGAAAGAAAAAAGAATCTAGAAAGTTTATTTATAGGCAATCATCACAATTTAGTTTTTTAAAATAGATTAGTGTTTTTTCTTTGACTAATTCATAATCAAAATTTTACCAAAAGTTATATTTTGATCAATGATTACAGAATAAAGTGAATCTGCATAGTAACTTTGACATATATTAGTTTAAAAATAAGGACTTCCTTTGTTAGAATGTCCTTATTTTTATTATGGAATTAGACAAATGAGGTTAAGGTTAAGATCTATGAACTTAGAAAGCAAGTACAAAGCTTTAAATAGCTTTCAAAAAGATTTGGTGTGGATTTTTTGGGCTAAGGTATGTGACAAAATGAATTGATTGTTATGAAATAGATAGCCTAAAAAATGGGGAAAATCGTTATTATTCCCCTGAATTTGATATGTTGTACAAGACTATTTCTGGTCTGTTAAATATATCAATAACAAAATCTAAACATGATAGTCTGATATCTAATCCATTTCAAGTGAATACGTTTATCAATCGTTTGAGTAAGAAAATCTCAAAAGAAGAAGGGCTAGGTTTTCAAAAATAACCTATCTAGTCATTGCTTATATATAATTTGTATCTTTTGGTTTATTAATTTGTATTTAAAATTTAATCATGTTACAATTGAAATTGAAATCGAATAGAAAAGGAAAATGCAAACGTGGGTACACTATTAGCAACAAGATTAAAAAATAGACGAAAAGAATTAAAAATGTCTCAGCGAGAATTGGCTGAGGGGATATGTAAACAGGGGCAGATTAGTCGATTAGAGAATGGAGAATTTACTCCAGGAGCAGACTTTTTATATGCTCTGTCTAAGAAGTTAAAAGTTAGTATAGATTATTTTTTTAATGAGCAGATTGGAGAGGAGATTGATGAGTTATCAGAGTTTAAGAAGTTAGCCCAGACATTTATCACAAATCGAAATTATGAGTCTTTGAAATATATATATGAATTAGAGAGTGTAAAGGTACATCGCTTGTCTCTAGTAGATAAGTTTTATATGGAGTGGATAAAATCTCTTATAGATTTTTATCTCTATGGGCAAAAAGAGGAGGCTGTGGCAAGATTGGAGAAGGTACTGTCTCAGTTAAATGTAACTGACCTGATCTACCTTCAAATTTCAAGTACTCTATTTAATTTTTATTATGATATTGAAGATTTAGAGAGTTTTAATGAAATTCGAGAAAAGTTAGAGTATCAAGTAAATCAACTCAAGTTAAACACAATCGAAGAGTTAAACCTTTCTATTAAATTTAATTATAATGTTTGTCGCTATCTATGGTTGCAGAATAATACTGAAGAGGCTATTACTAAAATCACAGATACGATAAAGCAATGTAAGACGTATAGAACAACATATCTCTTAGCTGATTTGTATTTATTGATGGGAAATGTAAGTAAGAATTTTTCTTCTAAAGTTGCAGTAAAAGAGTACTTTGAAACGGCTTATTTCCTATATAAGCTTGAGGGAAATATGTCAATGGCTCTAAAAATTGAGCATTACATTGCAGATCTAACAGAATAGTAAAGACGATGTTCAATTAAGCATTGTTTTTTTAATCCAGAAAGATACAAATATGTATTTAATAAAAATAAATAAAAAAACATTATTAAAATTCTTGACATTATTATATTGAAGTGCTAAAATGAGTACAAGAAAATATTAGGCTTTTTGTCCATAAAACATCTACAGAAACTTACTATAGACTGAGTGAATGTAAAGAGACTTCAGCCTTTGAAGAATTGAGAGGTAAAATTAATGAATGAATTAGAAGTTAGATTTGAACTCAACGATGAGAAAGATTATAATAATGCTATTTCATATTTAGAAAAATCTTATAAATTTAAGAATGAAAATAAGCAAGTTGATAAATATTTTAAAACAAAAGGAAGAGAATTTGAAAATGATGAGGTAGGTAGCTTTATCTACAGAATTCGCCAAGAAGATGATAATAGAGCAAGTGTTTTCACAAGAAAAGATACGATAAAACAAGGAATGTGGAGTGAAAGTGAAATAGAGTTAGAATCTGAAAAATTAGAATTTGTAAGGAATATCTTGCAAGATGGTTTTTCAAATATTTTCACAATAAGTAAACATAGAAAGACTTATCATGATGAATTAGAAAATAAAACGATTAATCTAGATAAGATTGATGGTCTTGGATTTTATCTTGAAATAGAGATTTTAGGAGATTTTTCAAAAGAAGATTATAATAATTTTTATGATAAAATGTGCGGAGAGTTCTCGTTTTTAAATTCAAAAATAGAAACAAAGGGCTATGTCCAATTAATGAGAGAAAAAAATGGACGTAATTGAAATTATCAAATAGTCTTGTTGGGATTGTTTACTCAATTGCTGGATTTGGAAGTTTGATAGCAGTAACCTTTCTTTCTACTTTTTGAATAAGAAGGATACCATTTTTGCTCCTTTTGGAGGGATACTGGCTGCTTATTTTAATTGGCTTTTAAACCCGAGATTAAGTCTAGTTATTTTGGGATTACTAAGTAGTTTATTGGTTATTCTTATAAAGAGTTATGAAAAAAAGCTAATTAAGAAAAGCACTGCAATATTTATAAAGTAAGATTAGTGGATTAATTATCATTAGAAAAAATAATATTAATTCGTAGTAAAATAAAAAATTGAAAAAGGTTTTACATAATGTACTACCTTTTTCAGATTTAATAATTATTAAGGGGATAGAACTAGAAAACAAAAATACTGAATTTTAAACTGCACCCCAAAAGTAAGATTTTTTCTGTCTAACTTTTGGGGTCAGTACATTATCTCTAACTTCTGGGGTGCTTTTTCTATATTCAAATTATTTTACAATACCCACGTACGGATGGCATGGGCAACGCCAGATTCATCATTAGATTTAGTGATGTATTTGGCGATTTTTTTGATTTCTGGATTTCCGTTTTCCATGACAACTGGGTTACCAACGACTTCCAGCATGGCGCGGTCATTTTCTTCGTCACCAATCGCCATGGTTTCATCTTTGGTCAATCCTAGTTTTTCAGCTAAGTGAGTAATAGCTGAACCCTTGTCTACATTCTTTTTAAGGAGTTCGAGGTAGAAAGGAGCAGACTTGTTGATGGAGTAACGTTCGTAAAATTCTGCTGGGATTTTTTCAATCGCAGCATCGAGAATTTCTGGTTCATCGATGAACATACATTTGACGATTTCCTTGTTAGCCATTTCTTCAGGTGTGCGGTAGAAGATGGGCATGCTGACGAGGGTTGATTCGTGCACTGTATATTTTCCGATATTGCGATTGGCAGTGTAGATACCGTCTTTGGTAATGGCATGCATGTGGACACCGAGTTTACGACTGAGGAATTCCATATCCAGATAATCCTCATAGGTCAAGGATTCACTGATAATCTCATGTCCTGTAGCAGTTTCTTGGACAAGGGCACCGTTGAAGGTTACCACATAGTCACCCTCGTCTCTCAACTGCAAATCATCCAGAAGTTTGGCAACACCAGCGATAGGGCGGCCAGTTGCAATGACGACTTTGACACCAGCTTCTTTGGCATCTTGGATGGCAGAAAAGACTTCAGGAGTGATTTCCTTTTGGCTGTTGACTAGGGTACCGTCAATATCGACGGCGATTAGTTTAATACTCATAAAATTCCTCTTCTAGTTTTGATTTGGGGTAAAATGATCGTTCTCAATCAAGTGTAAAAATTGCTGGGTAATGCTTGCAAAGATGCTGTTTTGGTCCAACATTTCTTTTGGAAAATAAAAACGATTATCTCCGTGACGACTGCCAGCAAGGGATTGGACGATAGGAGACAGGCTAGAGAGTTCGGCCAGTTCTCCATTTTTCTGTAGAATCTCAATCTGTGTCCGCGGATTTTCAGATTCGGGACGATAGATATCATAAGGGAGGTCAAAGTTCTTATGAATGGCAGTGTAGTAGTCGGGATCAAAGCCGATGTCCTCAACCAATTTTCTCATGCTAGCGAGTTGGTTTTGATCCTCTTGTGAAAAGGTAATGGATTTAAAGACCTTGCGGTTGACAAAGCGCTGTGATAAGTCTGCTAAAATCTTGTCAGGACTGGTCATCCAGAGTTGGAAGTAGGTATTCATCACACCATCATCCAGAGCCAGATAATCAGACAAGGTCACATTTTTTTCAAAGAAAGGCAGGAGGTGAGGAGAAGTTCGTGCAAAGAAGTCCTTATCTTCTGGATAAAGTTCCTTAGCGCGCTTGAGAAGATTCTGTAGGAGAACTTCCATGGCGCGTGTTGCTGGGTGGAAATAGACCTGCATATACATCTGGTAGCGACTGAGGACGTAGTCTTCGATGGCGTGCATGCCATTGCGCTGAAAGGCAATCCCATTTTCGATAGGACGAATGACTCGGAGGATGCGAGTCAGGTCAAATTCCCCATAGGATGCTCCTGTAAAATAGGAGTCGCGCAAGAGATAGTCCATACGGTCTGCATCAATCTGACTAGAAATGAGTTGCACGACCTGCTTGTTAGGATAGGTGTGGTTAATGACACTGGCAACCTTTTCTGGAAAATCTGGCGCCACTTGTAGCAGGACTTGGTGAATCTCCGTCTCAGGATTTTGGATAATCTCTTGAGTAATGGCTTCGTGGTCTGTATCAAAGAGATGTTCAAAAGTATGGGAGTAGGCACCATGTCCAAGGTCATGTAGGAGAGCAGCGGTCATGGTCAAGAGGGACTCGGCAGGATTCCATTCCTCAGGATATTTTTCTTCAAAAATCTCTGTGATACGTCGAGCAATCTCATAGACTCCTAGACAGTGAGAGAAGCGGCTGTGCTCCCCACCGTGGAAGGTATAACTGGAAGTTCCCAGTTGCTTGATGCGACGTAAGCGTTGAAATTCTTTTGTATTAATCAAGTCATAGATGATTTGATTATTGACATGGATGTAGTTGTGAACTGGGTCACGGAATACTTTTTCGTTCATATGACCATTATAGCAAAAAGCTAGAGTTTTTGGTAAAATAGTAGGACAAGAGACAAGAAAGAGGACTTGATGTGAAGATTCGGATACGAAATAGGATTCAGTTTGATGAGCAGTTGGAAGTGATTGACCAGCTTTATGACGTGGAAGTGCATGAAAAGGGAGATTATAGCTACCTGCTTTTTTATAATGAGGAAAAGGAAAAAGTGGTTATTAAATTTCAGGGTCAAGAACTTGTGATGAGTCGATTTTCCAATCCCAAGACCATTATGCGCTTTCTAAAAAATAGCGATAGTTTAGCCTATATTCCCACACCTATGGGCATGCAGGAATTTGTTATCCAAACCAGTCGCTATGAAGTTGATGGGCAAAAGATTGAGCTAGCCTATCAACTACAAAATCAAGAGGGACAACCCTTTGCCAGCTATCAATTGGAAATTACTTGGGGCTAGGCTTATGTCTTTTTCAAATTTAGCTAGCTATCTTCTCGGATTGGCTTCCTAATGTGGTAGATTAGGCTAATTTTTGGTATAATAAAAGTTATGGAAATCGAAAAAACAAATCGTATGAATGCGCTCTTTGAATTTTATGCAGCGCTTTTGACAGATAAGCAAATGAATTATATCGAGCTCTACTACGCTGATGATTACAGCCTTGCTGAGATTGCTGAAGAGTTCGGTGTCAGTCGTCAGGCTGTCTACGACAATATCAAGCGGACAGAAAAGATTCTGGAAGATTATGAGATGAAATTGCACATGTACTCGGACTACATTGTTCGCAGTCAGATTTTTGACCAGATTTTGGAGCGCTATCCCAAGGATGACTTTCTGCAGGAGCAGATAGAAATTTTAACAAACATTGATAATAGAGAATAAGAGGAAGAAACATGGCATTTGAAAGTTTAACAGAACGTTTGCAGAACGTCTTTAAAAATCTACGTAAAAAAGGAAAAATCTCTGAATCTGATGTCCAAGAGGCGACCAAAGAGATTCGTTTGGCCTTGCTTGAGGCCGACGTTGCCTTGCCTGTTGTAAAGGACTTTATCAAGAAAGTTCGTGAACGTGCAGTCGGACATGAGGTCATTGATACCCTCAATCCTGCCCAACAGATTATCAAAATCGTTGATGAGGAATTGACAGCCGTTTTAGGTTCTGATACTGCTGAGATTATCAAGTCACCAAAGATTCCTACCATCATCATGATGGTCGGTTTGCAGGGGGCTGGTAAAACAACCTTTGCCGGTAAATTGGCCAACAAACTCAAGAAAGAAGAAAATGCTCGTCCTTTGATGATTGCGGCGGATATCTATCGTCCAGCTGCCATTGACCAGCTTAAGACTTTGGGGCAACAGATTGATGTACCAGTTTTTGCTCTAGGGACAGAGGTTCCAGCTGTTGAGATTGTACGTCAAGGTCTGGAACAAGCCCAAGCCAATCACAACGACTATGTCTTGATTGATACGGCAGGTCGTTTGCAGATTGATGAGCTATTGATGAATGAGCTTCGTGACGTGAAAGCACTGGCTCAACCAAATGAAATCTTACTCGTCGTTGATGCCATGATTGGTCAAGAAGCGGCTAATGTTGCGCGTGAGTTCAATGCTCAGTTAGAAGTCACTGGAGTTATCCTTACTAAGATTGATGGGGACACTCGTGGTGGTGCGGCTCTATCGGTTCGTCACATTACTGGAAAACCAATCAAGTTCACTGGTACGGGTGAAAAGATTACAGACATTGAAACCTTCCACCCAGACCGTATGTCTAGCCGTATCCTTGGCATGGGGGATATGCTCACTCTGATTGAGAAAGCTTCTCAGGAATACGATGAGCAAAAAGCCTTTGAAATGGCTGAGAAGATGCGTGAGAACACTTTTGATTTCAATGATTTCATCGATCAGTTGGATCAGGTGCAAAACATGGGGCCAATGGAAGACTTGCTCAAGATGATTCCAGGTATGGCCAACAATCCAGCACTTCAAAACATGAAGGTGGATGAGCGTCAGATTGCTCGTAAGCGTGCCATTGTGTCTTCGATGACACCTGAAGAGCGTGAAAATCCAGATTTGTTAAATCCGAGCCGTCGCCGTCGTATCGCTGCAGGTTCTGGAAATACATTTGTCGAAGTCAATAAATTCATCAAAGACTTTAACCAAGCTAAACAGCTCATGCAGGGTGTTATGTCTGGTGATATGAACAAGATGATGAAGCAGATGGGAATCAATCCAAACAACCTTCCTAAAAATATGCCAAATATGGGAGGAATGGATATGTCTGCCCTTGAAGGAATGATGGGACAAGGTGGTATGCCTGACTTGTCAGCTCTAGGAGGAGCAGGAATGCCGGATATGAGCCAGATGTTTGGTGGCGGACTCAAGGGTAAAATCGGTGAATTTGCCATGAAACAGTCTATGAAACGCATGGCTAATAAAATGAAAAAAGCGAAGAAGAAACGCAAGTAAGACAAAGGAAGGCCGCAGGGCTTTCCTTTTTTAGAAAGAAGAAAAATGAGCACTTCCGTAGTTGGAAATGCTCGTTTTTTCGATGTGTTTAGATTCTTATACTCAATGAAAATCTAAGAACAAACTAGGAAACTAGCCGCAGGTTGCTCAAAACACTGTTTTGAGGTTGTGGATAGAACTGACGAAGTCAGTAACCATATCTACAGCAAGGCGACGTTGACGTAGTTTGAAGAGATTTTCGAAGAGTATTAGTCTTTATTTTCGTATGGCAAGATTAAGTTCAAGATGATTCCTGTCATGGCTGATAGTGCAGTACCTGAAAGGGTAACTGGACCGAGTTTAAGGATAGCTCCTCCAAGTCCAAGAACCAACATAGCACTTGCGATGATGAGATTACGCATTTGACCGAAATCAACACGTTCTTTGATCAATACCTTCAAACCGTTGCTGGCGATAACACCATAGAGAAGGATTGACATACCACCAAGTACAGCGTTTGGAATAGTTGAAATCAAGGCAGTGAATTTACCAAGGAAGCTAAGGGCAATCGCGATGAAGGCAGCGTTACGGATAACTGAGACAGAAGCGATACGAGTCATACCGATAACCCCTGTATTTTCTCCATAAGTTGTATTGGCTGGTCCACCAAGGAAGGCAGAAACAGAAGTTGCGATACCGTCACCAAGAAGAGTACGGTGAAGACCTGGTTCTTTCAAGAATTGACGACCACAGATTTGACCCAAAACAGTATGGTCTCCGATATGTTCAGAAATTGTTACGATAGCGATTGGCAAGATAGCGATGGTTTCTGGGCCAAAGTAAAGACTGTACTCTTTAAAGGCACCACCAGTACTAAATGGCAAGTAGAAACTAGGAATTTCAAACCAGTCAGCTTTAAGAACTGGTGTAAAGTCAACTAGCCCAAGAGCTAGAGCGAAGAGGTAACCACCGATAATGGCAAAGAGGAATGGAATGATTCGTAGGAAGCCTTTTCCTTTTGTATTGATAAAGGCAGCAATCAAGAAAGTAACAACTGCTACAAGAGCATTTTTCCAATTCCCGTCCGCTACAAGACCAGCGTTAGTAACTGCTGAACCTGCAAGTCCAAGACCGATAACGATAATCATAGGTCCGATGATGATTGGTGGCAAGAGTTTATCAATCCATTTTGTACCTGCAAAACGAACACCAGCAGCGACAAGGACATAGATAAAACCTGTAAGGATAACCCCTGTTTGTGCAGCTGATACATCCCCTCCTAATTCCTTCATAGCTAGTGACATTGCTGTGATAAAGGCGAATGATGATCCTAGATAAACTGGAACTCTAAAACCAGTTGCGATCATGTAGATGAGTGTTCCAACACCTGAAGCAAAAAGGGCAACAGATACAGGCATTCCCAAAATCAAGGGTACCAAGATGGTCGCACCGAACATGGCGAAAACGTGTTGGAAACTAAGGAGAATTCCTTTTCCAGCTGAAGGACGTTGGTCAACGTCTAGTAACAAATCAACAGTTGATTCTTGTTTCATATAAACCTCACTTTTGGGCATCAAAAAAGAGCCCATTATTTTACAGCAATAGGCCCTCAGAGTAAGACTTCTCTAAAATCTAGACTTTAAAGAGTTTCAAGTATTTCTGCGTCTTCGTCACCTCACGGGATGACATTAAAAACCTTTGCTTGTGATAGTATAGCAGAAAAAAATGATTTTGTAAATCATTTTTTCCCGAGCATGGAAATAAAGGAGAGAGGTTGATTTTGTAAATCATTTTTTACCGAGCATGGAAATAAAGGAGCGAGGCTGATTTTGTAAATATTTTTTACTAAAAAATTTAAAGCGGGCGTTTGTTGGGCATACCAGCCTTTCTTGGATATTTATTTGGTGTTTCTTTTTTCTTTTCCACCACTGTGATATAACGCGGATCTCCATTTGGTAGGGCGTAGCTGAGATTGTCTTCTACTTTACTAAAAAGGAGGTTGAGGGCATTCTTAGCTTCAAATAACTCCTCAGGCGCATTGCTAGCCTTGAGTGCCAATAGTTTTCCGCCAACTTTAAGGTAAGGAATTGTCAATTCAGACAAGACCTGCATACGGGCAACTGCACGAGCTGTTACAAAATCATATTGAGCACGAAAGTTCTTGTCTTGGGCCAAGTCTTCTGCACGTCCATGGTAGAAATGAACACCATCCAAATCCAGTTCATGGGCCAAAAGTTGGAGGAAGTTGATGCGCTTGTTGAGAGAATCAATGATAGTTACATCTAACTGAGGATAGAGGATTTTCATTGGTAGACTAGGAAATCCTGCTCCAGCTCCAATATCAAGAAGTTTGATAGTTTCATTGGGAATCAAACCTTGCAGAATAGGTGCAATCGAATCGTAAAAATGTTTGAGATAAACTTCTTCCTTGTCCGTAATGGCTGTTAAATTAATCTTTTCATTCCACTCGACCAAGAGTTCAAAATAACGTTCAAATTGTTTTTTTTGCTGGTCCGAAAGTGGAAGATTCTGATCAGCAAGCAGGTTGTAAAATGTTTCTGGTTTCATAGTTATTTCCTTCTTTAGTATCATCTTATTTTACCACAATCATTAAAAATTTGATATACTGGTACTAATCTAAAAGTAGAAAGGACTTATATAATGACTTGGATTATTCTTGGAGTTATCGCTCTTATTGTTATTTTTGTGATTGTTAGCTATAACGGTTTGGTTAAGAATCGTATGCAAACAAAGGAGGCTTGGAGCCAGATTGATGTTCAGTTGAAACGTCGAAATGATCTCTTGCCAAACTTGATTGAGACTGTAAAAGGTTATGCCAAATATGAAGGTTCTACCCTTGAAAAGGTGGCAGAATTACGTAACCAAGTGGCGGCAGCGACTTCACCAGCAGAAGCTATGAAAGCTAGTGATGCCCTCACTCGTCAGGTTTCAGGTATTTTTGCAGTTGCAGAAAGCTATCCAGATTTGAAAGCTAGTGCAAACTTTGTTAAATTGCAAGAGGAGTTGACAAACACAGAAAATAAAATTTCTTACTCTCGTCAACTCTATAATAGTGTTGTCAGCAACTACAATGTAAAATTAGAAACTTTCCCAAGCAATATTATCGCTGGGATGTTTGGATTTAAAGCAGCAGATTTCCTTCAAACACCTGAAGAGGAAAAGGCAGTTCCTAAAGTTGATTTTAGCGGTTTAGGTGACTAAGATGTTGTTTGATCAAATTGCAAGCAATAAACGAAAAACCTGGATTTTGTTGCTAGTATTTTTCCTACTTTTAGCTCTTGTTGGCTATGCGGTTGGTTACCTCTTTATGCGATCTGGCCTTGGTGGTTTGCTTATCGCTCTGATTATCGGCTTTATCTATGCCTTGTCCATGATTTTTCAATCAACAGAGATTGTCATGTCTATGAATGGCGCTCGTGAAGTTGATGAACAAACGGCACCAGACCTCTACCATGTAGTGGAAGATATGGCTATGGTGGCTCAGATTCCTATGCCTCGTGTTTTCATCATTGATGATCCAGCCTTAAATGCCTTTGCGACAGGTTCTAACCCGCAAAATGCGGCGGTTGCTGCGACGTCAGGTCTCCTAGCTATCATGAATCGTGAAGAACTAGAAGCTGTTATGGGACATGAAGTCAGTCATATTCGTAACTACGATATCCGCATTTCAACTATTGCTGTCGCCCTTGCTAGTGCCATTACCCTGCTTTCTAGTATGGCAGGTCGTATGATGTGGTGGGGTGGCGCAGGTCGCAGACGAAGTGACGATGACCGAGAAGGAAATGGCTTAGAAATTATTATGCTAGTGGTTTCCCTACTAGCTATCGTGCTGGCCCCTCTTGCTGCAACCTTGGTGCAACTAGCTATTTCTCGTCAGAGGGAATTCCTAGCTGATGCTTCCAGTGTCGAGTTGACGCGCAATCCTCAAGGGATGATTAATGCCCTACGTAAGCTGGACAATAGCGAGCCGATGCATCACCATGTCGATGATGCTAGTAGCGCACTTTATATCAATGATCCCAAGAAAGGTGGAGGGTTCCAAAAACTCTTTTATACCCACCCACCTATTTCAGAACGGATTGAACGTTTGAAACATATGTAAAATGTAGGCTGGGAAAAAGTCTTTAAAATCTTAAAAACGCATAATATCAGGTGAAATGAACTGCACCCCAAAAGTTAGACAGAAAAAATCTAACTTTTGGGGGTCAGTACAGAAAAAACTTGATATTATGCGTTTTATTATGGGGAGATTTGCTTCCTTTTCTCCTGAAATTGTGTTTTTGCCCCACCTATCTGCTATGTTGCAAATTTATAAATCTTGAAAATTAACTATCTCCAGACCATGTTCTGTTAAGCGATAGATGATTGAACAGACCTCTTTTAAGAAACGACGGTCATGCGAAACAGTGATGAGACCGCCTGGATACGTAGCAAAGAGTTTTCTGATTTGGGGTTGAGAAGTGGGAGAAAAGTTTCGTGTGGGTTCATCTAGCAGGAGAAAGTTTGGTTTGCGCAAGACTAAATCCAAAAGCAGGAGTTTACCTTGTTGTCCGCCAGATAAGGAGCGAATTTGATGCTGCATTTCTGGATAACTGAAATTGAGACTGGCTAAGTGAGATTGGATTTTCTGTAGTTCCTCTTTTTCTCCAGTTTTGCTGAGATAGGCTATTGGTGATAAATCCAATTGTAGTTTTTGGTGGTAATCTTGTGGCATAAAACCAAGAGCAATCTCTCTTTTGGTACTTAATAGTTGCTGTAACTTGGCTAACAGAGTTGATTTTCCAACACCATTCGGCCCGATGATACCAATTTTTTCTTGGCCACGGATAGTTAGTTGTAACTCCTGAGCCAAAACTCGCTCGCCGATGGACAAATTTTCCTTTTCCAGTTGGATTAAGATTTTAGAAGCCGGTAATGGTTGGATGTCTGAAAAGAAAAGTTGGATTTGTTCGTCTTCAAGTGGCTTTTGGGTCATGGACTGAGCTAGCTTTTCGTAGCGTTTTTCTTGAGAGAGAACATTTTTCATCTTTTTAGCCAATAGGCGACCGGCAGCACTATCTTTGGTAGCTCGAAGTGCAGTTTCTACATTTTGCTTGACTCGGCGATGCTTTTCCATGGTTTTGTTATAGGCTCTTTGGTCGTTGGCAGCCTGCTGACTTTGTTTGATAAAATTAGCCTTTCTCTGCTCGCTATAGCTATCATAATCTAAATGCTCTACTAGCGTTTCGGCTTCTTTACGGTGCTTGACCAGTCGCAAGTGGACAATAGTGTCTGCCGTTTCAGAAAGAAAATCTTCATCATGGGAAATGAAAATAACAGTTTGCCGAATCTTTCGAATCTGACTTTTTAGCCAATCAACCGTCTCTAGGTCTAGATCATTTGAAGGTTCATCTAAAAATAGAACCTCAAAAGGTTTGGCTAACTCATGGATGAGCTGAATTTTCAAAGCTTCGCCACCTGATAGACTGCCAATCTCTTGGTCGCTAGCGAAACCATCGCTATCAAACTGCAATTCCTCAGCCAAACGATAGAGGATACTGTAGTCTAAATCAATAGAATCTAAAAAGAAGTAGTCCTGTAGACTTTTCTTTTTCAACTCTTCGGGGAGTTTTTGAGGAATGTAAGCCAGTGACTGATAGTCAGACTGGATGTCTCCCTTGATAGTGAAATCAGATAAATATTCCCCCATTAAAGTTTTAAGTAAGGTTGATTTGCCATTTCCTTCTTCACCAATAATAGCTACCTTTTCCCCGTCTTGGATGGTCATGCTTAAGTCGGATACAAGATCCCGTAAATCTTTGTTTTGTGTGATGGTCAGGTGATTGATTTTTATCATATTGTTGCCCTTTCTATAATGTCAATAGTGCATAACAAAAAGCTCTACTTTACCTAGTAGAGCCCAAAGTCTATGTCAAAAAAAACTCTATTAAAATGCCAGAAAAAGAGCATAAAAGAGCACACAAAAAGAGACAAAAACAAGATCTACTAAATAAAGGTTCTTTATTTGATAGACTTAGTTGTTCATGTCTCCCTTACCTCCGAGTATTAGTACTTCTATCCTATACCTTTCAGGATATTTTGTCAACAGAAAACTGACAATTCTAAGCTCTAAAATCCGCGTGGTAAGCATTAGTAATGAGTTCTTTGTCTTCCATATGAGCATCCTCCTTGCTCTGATGTATTCTTGCCTATAGTATAGTACTAAAAAACAAAAATATCATAGTAAACATGTTAAAAAATCGAATTTTAATTACAAAGTTTGGTGGGCTGATTTGTAGCCTTTTCATGGTATAATCAAGAGAGTAAATCTTTATGGAGGAAGTATGAAATTAAATATTCAAGAGATTCGCAAGCAGTCTGAGGGCTTGCATTTTGAACAAAGTTTAGATCTAGTTGCAGACCTGCGTGCACGCAATCAAGAAATTTTAGATGTGAAAGATATTCTTGCAGTTGGGAAAGTACAGTACGAAGACCGTATGTATTTCCTAGATTACCAGTTGTCTTATACTATTGTTCTTGCTTCAAGTCGCAGTATGGAGCCAGTTGAGTTGGCTGAATCTTATCCAGTAACGGAAGTTTTCATGGAAGGAGCAACCAACCAGCTAGATCAAGAAGTCTTAGACGATGATTTGGTCCTGCCTATCGAAAATGGAGAACTTGACCTTGCTGAGAGCGTGTCAGACAATATCCTACTAAACATTCCTATCAAGGTTTTGACGGCTGAAGAAGAGGCTGGTCAAGGATTTGTTTCAGGAAATGACTGGCAAATCATGACAGAGGAAGAATACCAAGCTCAACAAGCAGTTAAGAAAGAAGAAAACAGTCCTTTTGCTGGCCTACAAGGACTATTTGATGGAGACGAGTAATGGTCTTATCAAAAAAACGAGCACGAAAGGTGCTAGAAGAAATCATTGCCCTCTTCCCAGATGCCAAGCCTAGTCTTGATTTTACCAATCATTTTGAACTACTGGTTGCGGTGATGTTGTCAGCTCAGACAACGGATGCAGCGGTAAATAAGGCCACACCAGGTCTCTTTGCTGCCTTTCCAACGCCACAAGCCATGTCTGTTGCGACAGAGGGTGAGATTGCTTCACACATTTCTCGTCTAGGACTGTATCGGAATAAGGCTAAATTCCTAAAAAAATGTGCTCAACAGTTACTAGACGACTTTGATGGTCAAGTTCCTCAAACACGTGAGGAATTGGAGAGTTTAGCAGGTGTTGGTCGCAAGACTGCCAATGTTGTCATGAGTGTGGGGTTTGGAATTCCAGCCTTTGCAGTAGACACTCATGTGGAGCGTATTTGCAAACACCATGATATTGTCAAAAAATCAGCGACACCACTTGAGGTGGAAAAGAGGGTCATGGATATCTTGCCACCGGAGCAGTGGTTAGCAGCTCATCAAGCCATGATTTACTTTGGACGGGCTATATGTCACCCTAAAAATCCAGAGTGTGACCAGTACCCACAATTATATGATTTTAGCAATTTATAAGATGGGGATCAAAAGTTTTTGCTTGATTTTAAGCATGCTTTGTGCTATATTAATTGGTAACTAAATATTCCTTTAAACCTGTCCCGTGAGGCAGGCAAGGAGCGCGATAAAGTAGAAGGGTGAGGTCTATGCTATCTGCAGTAGGGCTCGCTTAGCTATACATTTCAAGTCTCCTTGTTTAAGGAGACTTTTCTTTTTGGAGGTTTGTCATGAAGACAAAAGAAGTTGTAGACGAATTGACCGTCAAACGAGCGATTACTCGTATTACTTATGAGATTATCGAACGCAACAAAGATTTGAATAAAATCGTCTTGGCTGGTATTAAAACTCGTGGTGTCTTTATCGCCCACCGAATCCAAGAACGTTTGGAGCAGCTAGAAAATCTTTCAGTTCCTGTTGTGGAATTGGATACGAAACCTTTCCGTGATGATATTAAAAGTGGAGAAGATACTTCTTTTGTTTCTGTTGATGTGACAGATCGTGAGGTTATCTTGGTGGATGATGTGCTTTATACAGGTCGTACCATCCGAGCTGCTATTGATAATATTGTAGGTCATGGTCGTCCTGCGCGCGTGAGTTTAGCAGTTTTAGTCGATCGTGGACATAGAGAATTGCCAATCCGTCCAGATTATGTTGGGAAAAATATCCCAACCAGTCGTTCTGAAGAAATCATCGTAGAGATGGCAGAACTTGATGGCCAAGACAGAGTTCTGATTACTGAAGAAGCTTAGAAAGCTAAAGGAGTAGCCATGTCAGAAAATAAACAAGCATTGAACCATGTGGTGTCCATGGAAGACCTCACTGTCGATCAAGTGATGAAATTGATCAAGCGAGGAATTGAGTTTAAAAACGGAGCTCAGCTTCCTTATGAAAATCATCCGATTGTTTCCAATCTTTTCTTTGAAGATTCTACAAGGACGCATAAGTCCTTTGAAGTGGCAGAGATAAAACTGGGGCTGGAACGACTTGACTTTGATGTGAAGACTAGTTCGGTCAATAAGGGTGAGACACTTTATGACACTATCCTGACTCTGTCTGCCTTAGGAGTAGATGTCTGTGTGATTCGTCACCCAGAGGTCGACTATTACAGAGAGTTAATTGCAAGTCCAACGATTACGACTTCCATTATCAATGGTGGAGATGGTTCGGGACAACACCCTAGCCAAAGCTTGCTGGATTTGATGACTATTTATGAGGAATTTGGTCACTTTGAGGGGCTCAAGGTTGCTATTGCAGGTGACTTGGACCACTCACGCGTTGCTAAATCTAATATGCAGATTTTGAAACGCTTGGGAGCTGAACTTTACTTTGCTGGACCTGAGGAATGGAGAAGTCAAGAGTTTGCAGACTATGGACAGTTTGTAACCATTGATGAAATCATTGATCAGGTGGATGTCATGATGTTTCTCCGTGTGCAACATGAACGCCATGATAGTGGTGCAGTGTTTTCAAAAGAAGACTACCATGCCCAACATGGCCTGACTCAAGAACGTTATGACCGTTTGAAAGAAACAGCAATCCTTATGCACCCAGCTCCAGTCAATCGTGATGTAGAAATCGCAGATCACTTGGTTGAAGCACCAAAATCACGGATTGTCCAACAAATGACCAATGGTGTCTTTGTTCGAATGGCAATCTTAGAATCCGTACTGGCGAGTAGAAACGCCAACTAAAACACAAGACGTTAAAAGACGCCAGTGAGCGTCCACGAGAGGTGAAAAAATGACAAAAAGACTTCTAGTATTAGAAGATGGAACAGTTTTTGAAGGCAAGGCCTTCGGAGCAGATATTGATGTAACAGGCGAAATTGTCTTTAATACAGGCATGACAGGCTACCAAGAATCCATTACAGACCAGTCTTATAATGGACAAATCTTGACCTTTACTTATCCTTTGGTAGGAAATTATGGAATTAACCGTGATGATTACGAATCCATTATTCCAACTTGTAAGGGAGTTGTTGTTTTCGAAGAAGCGCGTAGAGCAAGTAACTGGCGTAATCAAATGACCTTGGATGAATTTTTGAAAGCCAAGAAAATTCCTGGTATTTCAGGGATTGATACGCGTGCACTTACCAAGATTATCCGTAAGCATGGTACCATGCGTGCAACCTTGACCCATGTTGGGGACAGCATGGACCATGTGACTGACCAGCTCCAAGCAACAGTATTGCCGACAGACAATATTAAGCAGGTTTCTACTAAAACATCCTATCCAGCTCCAGGAGTTGGTTTGAGCGTGGTGTTAGTGGACTTTGGCCTCAAGCACTCAATCCTACGTGAACTTTCTAAGCGCAACTGTAATGTGACCGTGGTTCCATACACGACAACGGCAGAAGAAATTCTTCATCTTAATCCTGACGGAGTTATGTTGTCAAATGGTCCAGGTAACCCAGAAGACGTTCCACAAGCACTGGATATGATTCGCGGTGTGCAAGGAAAAATTCCAATCTTCGGTATCTGTATGGGGCATCAACTCTTCGCCATGGCAAATGGTGCTAAGACCTACAAGATGAAATTTGGTCACCGTGGCTTTAACCATGCAGTACGTGAAATTGCTACAGGCCGTGTGGACTTTACTAGCCAGAACCATGGTTATGCAGTTAGCCGTGAGGATTTACCAGAGCACTTGATCATTACCCACGAAGAAATCAATGACAAGTCAGTTGAAGGTGTGCGTCACAGATACCAACCTGCTTTCTCTGTTCAATACCACCCAGACGCAGCCCCTGGTCCACACGACGCAAGCTACCTATTTGACGAGTTTATCGAGATGATGGAAGCATTTAAACAATCAAACTAAGAACGAGTAAAAGCTCGTCGGAGAATTTATGTAACTGAACACGGACGGAAAGCTCGGAATTTAGAGAAACCAATTTGGATTGTCAATCCTTCCTTGGTTTCCTAAAATTCAATCGTTTTCTATTTGTCCTTTGTATCTTATTTAATGTCGACCCGAGAGTTGCCGAATAGAAAGGCAGGTCGTTTCTTTTAGTCGCTATCAGGTGAACTAAAAACTTCCCGCACTAGATTTTTTATCGAAAAATATCGTTTCGCTAAAAAATCGTCGGAGAATTTATTTAATGGCAACCTGAGAGTTGCCGAATAGAAAGGAGAAGATACATTGTTCGCGGAAGTGAACACGCCCTAAGAACTGTGTGAAAAAGATAAACATCGTCTTGACGCTGAAGGCGTCTGCACCGATTTTCATATTTTCACTGTGTTCTTTACGGGCTTTGTATCATAAACTATGCCTAAACGTACTGATATTCAAAAAATTATGGTGATTGGTTCTGGTCCGATTATTATTGGTCAGGCTGCTGAGTTTGACTACGCTGGGACCCAGGCTTGCTTGTCGTTGAAAGAGGAAGGTTATGAGGTTGTTTTGGTTAACTCAAACCCTGCAACCATCATGACGGACAAGGAAATTGCTGATAAGGTTTATATTGAGCCGATTACACTTGAGTTTGTGACACGTATTCTTCGTAAGGAGCGTCCAGATGCCTTGCTACCAACCCTTGGTGGTCAGACAGGGCTCAACATGGCCATGGAATTATCTAAAAATGGTATCCTCGATGAGCTTGGTGTTGAACTTCTGGGTACTAAATTATCTGCTATTGACCAAGCGGAGGACCGTGACCTCTTTAAACAATTGATGGAAGAATTGGAACAACCCATTCCAGAATCTGAAATTGTAAACACTGTTGAAGAAGCTGTTGCCTTTGCAGCAACAATTGGCTACCCAGTTATCGTTCGTCCAGCCTTTACACTTGGTGGTACTGGTGGTGGTATGTGTGCCAACGAGGAAGAATTGCGTGAAATCGCTGAAAATGGTTTGAAATTGTCACCTGTTACCCAATGTTTGATTGAGCGTTCAATTGCTGGTTTCAAGGAAATCGAATACGAAGTGATGCGTGACTCAGCTGACAATGCTTTGGTTGTTTGTAACATGGAAAACTTTGACCCAGTTGGGATTCACACAGGGGATTCCATTGTATTTGCCCCTGCCCAAACCATGTCAGACTATGAAAACCAAATGCTTCGTGACGCAAGCTTGAGCATTATTCGTGCCCTCAAGATTGAAGGTGGATGTAATGTTCAGCTGGCTCTTGATCCACACAGTTTCAAGTATTATGTCATCGAAGTAAACCCTCGTGTATCACGTTCGTCAGCACTTGCTTCTAAGGCGACAGGTTATCCGATTGCCAAATTGGCTGCTAAGATTGCCGTCGGTTTGACCTTGGATGAGGTGATCAACCCAGTCACAGGTTCAACCTATGCCATGTTTGAACCAGCCCTTGACTATGTGGTTGCCAAGATTCCACGTTTCCCATTTGACAAGTTTGAAAAAGGTGAGCGCCGTCTTGGTACCCAGATGAAGGCGACTGGAGAAGTCATGGCAATCGGTCGTAACATCGAGGAATCTCTCCTTAAGGCTTGTCGTTCCCTTGAAATTGGGGTTCATCACAATGAAATACCTGAACTTGCATCAGTTTCTGATGATGCTTTGATTGAAAAAGTTGTCAAAGCCCAAGATGACCGTCTCTTCTACGTGTCAGAAGCCATTCGTCGTGGTTATACACCTGAAGAGATTGCTGAATTGACCAAGATTGATATCTTCTATCTGGATAAACTCTTGCACATCTTTGAAATTGAGCAAGAATTGGGCGCTCATCCACAAGATCTAGAAGTCTTGAAAACAGCCAAACTCAATGGTTTCTCAGACCGTAAGATTGCTGAACTATGGGAAACGACCGCTGATCACGTTCGCCAACTTCGTTTTGAAAACAAGATTGTTCCAGTTTATAAGATGGTCGATACCTGTGCGGCAGAGTTTGACTCTGAAACACCATACTTCTATTCAACCTATGGTTGGGAAAATGAGTCTATCAAGTCTGACAAGGAATCTGTACTTGTCCTAGGTTCAGGTCCAATCCGTATCGGTCAAGGGGTTGAGTTTGACTACGCAACTGTTCACTCAGTTAAGGCTATTCAGGCGGCTGGCTATGAAGCCATCATCATGAACTCAAACCCAGAGACCGTTTCTACAGACTTCTCTGTGTCTGACAAGCTCTACTTTGAACCATTGACTTTTGAAGATGTCATGAATGTTATCGATTTGGAGCAACCAAAAGGTGTTATCGTTCAGTTCGGTGGTCAAACAGCCATCAACCTTGCGGAGCCATTGGCAAAAGCAGGTGTGACCATCCTTGGGACACAGGTTGCTGACCTAGACCGAGCCGAAGACCGTGACCTCTTTGAGCAAGCCCTAAAAGAATTGGATATTCCACAGCCACCAGGGCAAACGGCTACCAACGAAGAAGAAGCAGTTCTTGCAGCTCGCAAGATTGGCTTCCCAGTTCTTGTCCGCCCATCTTATGTACTTGGTGGACGTGCCATGGAAATCGTTGAAAATGAAGAAGACCTTCGTTCTTACATGCGTACAGCTGTTAAGACTAGTCCGGACCACCCAGTTCTTGTCGACTCTTATATCGTTGGACAAGAGTGTGAAGTTGATGCCATCTCAGACGGAGAAAATGTCCTTATCCCTGGTATCATGGAGCATATCGAACGTGCCGGTGTCCACTCAGGTGACTCAATGGCCGTTTACCCACCACAAACCTTGTCGCAAAAGGTGCAAGAAACAATCGCAGACTATACTAAACGCCTAGCAATCGGTCTTAACTGCCTTGGAATGATGAACATCCAGTTTGTTATCAAGGATGAAAAAGTCTATGTTATTGAGGTCAATCCACGTGCCAGCCGTACGGTTCCATTTCTTTCTAAAGTGACCAATATCCCTATGGCTCAAGTAGCAACCAAGCTCATTCTTGGGCAAAGTTTATCAGAACTTGGCTACCAAGATGGACTTTACCCTGAAAGCACTCGCGTTCATATCAAGGCACCTGTCTTCTCCTTCACGAAACTAGCTAAGGTAGACAGCCTACTTGGTCCTGAAATGAAGTCAACAGGGGAAGTTATGGGTTCTGATACGACTTTGGAAAAAGCTCTCTATAAAGCTTTTGAAGCTTCTTACTTACACTTGCCAACCTTTGGTAATGTTGTATTTACCATCGCTGATGATGCCAAAGAAGAGGCCTTGGACTTGGCTCGTCGTTTCCAAAATATTGGCTATGGAATCCTCGCGACAGAAGGGACAGCAGCCTTCTTTGCTAGTCATGGATTGCAAGCCCAACCTGTTGGTAAGATTGGTGATGACGATAAGGATATTCCAAGCTTTGTTCGTAAAGGAAGAATTCAAGCTATCATTAATACAGTAGGAACCAAACGTACTGCTGATGAAGATGGTGAGCAAATTCGTCGTTCAGCTATTGAACACGGAGTGCCCCTCTTTACAGCCCTAGATACAGCTAACGCCATGCTTAAGGTACTTGAAAGCCGTAGTTTTGTCACAGAAGCAATCTAGTTGAGAAAAATTTTTCACAGTTTTAAAGCCAGCGTTTTCTGATGCTGGCTTTTGCCATATTGGTATTGCTTATTTCAACTATCATACTTTCCTTAAGAATCATTTCAAAATGTGATTCAATAAGAATAAATTGGAAATAGGAAACTATTTTCAACATTTCTTTCAAAAACTTCATTAATAAAATAGGTAAAGATAAGGTTAGAAAGTGAATATTCCGATGTCTTCTTACAAAAAGGTCTCTCTTTCTGAGATCAATCAATCTATTGAAACTCCCAATAACAATCATTTTTTGCAAAATCTAAAAGCATTTTTAGGTCCTGGAGCTCTTGTAGCAGTTGGTTATTTTTTATTTTAAAGACTTGTCCCGAGCTCATTCGTATTTATATCATAAAGTTAGCTAATAAGAAATGAAGGGCAGTAAGGTAAGTAATCACTTTGAAGTATCCAATTTTTATTTTAAGTTTTCTTTAAGTAAATTATATTATTCTAAAGGACTCTAAAATTTCACAGCTATTTATTAGTAATGACTACAGAATTCCTAGTCACTACTGGAAATGATCTAGTTTTTAATAACAGTATTACTTAACCTTTCTATTCTAGAAGGGGAGGACCAGTATTTCTTTCATGATATAACTAGATTGTGGTATAATAGGGAGAATAAGTTTTTTTAGTAAGATAAAGGAGAAAATAGATGATTTATGCAGGAATTCTTGCTGGTGGAACTGGCACACGCATGGGGATCAGTAACTTACCAAAACAATTTTTAGAGCTAGGTGATCGACCTATTTTGATTCATACAATTGAAAAATTTGTCTTGGAACCAAGCATTGAAAAAATTGTAGTTGGGGTTCATGGAGACTGGGTTTCTCATGCAGAAGATCTTGTAGATAAATATCTTCCTCTTCATAAGGAACGTATCATCATTACAAAAGGTGGTGCTGACCGTAATACGAGTATTGAGAAAATCATTGAAGCTATAGATGCTTATCGTCCGCTTACTCCAGAGGACATTGTTGTTACTCACGATTCTGTTCGTCCATTTATTACACTTCGCATGATTCAGGACAATATCCAACTTGCCCAAAATCATGACGCAGTAGACACAGTGGTAGAAGCGGTTGATACCATCGTTGAAAGCACCAACGGTCAATTTATTACAGATATTCCAAATCGTGCTCACCTTTATCAAGGACAAACACCTCAAACATTCCGTTGTAAGGACTTCATGGACCTTTACGGTTCTCTATCTGCCGAAGAGAAAGAAATCTTAACAGATGCATGTAAAATCTTTGTGATCAAAGGAAAAGATGTAGCCTTGGCCAAGGGTGAATATTCAAATCTGAAAATCACAACAGTGACAGACTTGAAGATTGCAAAAAGTATGATTGAGAAAGACTAGTGATATGATTAATCAAATTTATCAACTGACTAAGCCCAAGTTTATCAACGTCAAATACCAGGAAGAGGATATTGACCAAGAGAATCATATCCTCATCCGCCCCAACTACATGGCTGTCTGTCATGCGGATCAGCGTTACTACCAAGGAAAACGTGATCCAAAGATTTTGAATAAAAAACTTCCAATGGCAATGATTCACGAAGCATGTGGAACCGTTATTTCTGATCCGACAGGAACTTATGAGGTTGGGCAAAAAGTTGTCATGATTCCTAATCAGCCCCCTATGCAGAGTGATGAAGAATTTTATGAGAACTACATGACAGGGACTCATTTCTTGTCTAGTGGATTTGATGGCTTTATGAGAGAGTTTGTTTCTCTTCCTAAAGACCGTGTGGTGCCTTATGATGCTATTGAAGATACGGTTGCAGCCATTACAGAGTTTATCAGTGTTGGTATGCATGCCATGAATCGCTTACTGACTCTTGCTCACAGCAAGCGGGACCGAATCGCTGTTATCGGAGATGGCAGTTTAGCATTTGTGGTTGCTAATATTATCAACTATACTTTGCCAGAAGCAGAGATTGTGGTTATTGGTCGTCATTGGGAAAAATTGGAACTCTTCTCATTTGCTAAAGAATGCTATATCACTGATAATATTCCTGAAGATTTGGCCTTTGACCATGCTTTTGAGTGTTGTGGTGGTGATGGTACTGGACCAGCTATTAATGATTTGATTCGCTACATTCGTCCTCAAGGAACGATTCTTATGATGGGAGTTAGCGAGTATAAAGTCAATATCAATACACGTGATGCCTTAGAAAAAGGCTTGCTCTTGGTTGGGTCCTCTCGTTCTGGACGCATTGATTTTGAAAATGCAATTCAAATGATGGAAGTCAAGAAATTTGCCAATCGTCTTAAAAATGTCCTTTATCTAGAAGAACCTGTAAGAGAAATTAAAGATATTCATCGTGTCTTTGCGACCGATTTAAACACAGCCTTTAAAACCGTGTTTAAGTGGGAAGTATAAGTATTGGAGGTTAATTGTGGAGAAAATGATTAAAGAAAAAATTTCTTCCTTACTTAGTGAAGAAGAGGAAGTCCTCAGTGTTGAACAACTGGGGGGAATGACCAATCAAAACTATTTGGTCAAAACAACAAATAAGCAATACATTGTTAAGTTCTTTGGTAAAGGGACAGAAAAGCTTATCAATCGTCAAGATGAAAAGTACAATCTTGAACTACTTAAAGATTTAGACCTAGATGTCAAAAATTATCTTTTTGATATTGTGGCTGGTATCAAAGTAAATGAGTATATTGAGTCGGCTATCACGCTTGATTCAACGTCAATCAAGACTAAGTTTGATAAAATTGCTCCAATTTTACAAACCATTCATTCATCTGGTAAGGAATTAAGAGGAGAATTTGCTCCTTTTGAAGAAATCAAAAAATACGAATCCTTGATTGAAGAAAAAATTCCTTATGCCAACTATGAAGCTGTTCGAAAAGAAGTCTTCTCCTTAGAGAAAAGACTGGCTGACTTAGGTGTTGATAGAAAATCTTGTCATATCGATTTGGTGCCTGAAAACTTTATCGAATCACCTCAAGGACGACTTTATCTGATTGACTGGGAATATTCATCCATGAACGATCCAATGTGGGATTTGGCTGCTCTCTTTTTAGAGTCTGAATTCAGTCTTCAAGAGGAAGAAGCCTTCTTGTCTCGCTATGAGAGTGACCAAACACCTGTCTCTAGTGAAAAGATTGCCATTTATAAAATTTTACAAGATACTATTTGGAGTCTATGGACAGTCTACAAAGAAGAGCAAGGTGCAGATTTTGGTGATTATGGTGTGAGCCGTTACCAAAGAGCTATTAAAGGTTTGTCATATTATGGAGGTTCAGATGAAAAATAAAAATGGAGTTTCTTTTGGTCTACTCTCAGGTGTTTTCTGGGGATTAGGTCTAACGATTAGTGCTTATATCTTTTCGATTTTTACAGATTTGTCGCCCTTTGTGGTAGCTGCTGCTCACGATTTCTTGAGTATCTTTATCTTACTAGCTTTTCTGTTGATAAAAGAAGGAAAAGTTCGTCTCTCAATTTTCTTAAATATTCGCAATGTTAGTGTTATCATCGGAGCCTTGCTAGCTGGTCCTATCGGAATGCAGGCCAACCTTTATGCGGTCAAGTATATCGGAAGTTCCTTAGCTTCATCTGTATCGGCTATTTACCCTGCAATTTCAGTTTTATTGGCTTTCTTCTTTTTGAAGCACAAGATTTCGAAAAATACTGTGTTTGGGATTGTCTTGATTATTGGAGGGATTATTGCTCAGACCTATAAGGTTGAACAGGTTAATTCTTTCTATATTGGGATTCTCTGTGCTTTGGTTTGTGCTATTGCATGGGGAAGTGAGAGTGTTCTTAGCTCTTTTGCTATGGAAAGTGAATTGAGTGAAATCGAAGCCCTCTTAATCCGCCAAGTGACTTCATTCTTGTCTTATCTTGTGATTGTACTCTTCTCTCATCAGTCATTTGCAGAAGTAGCCAATGGACAATTACTAGGTCTTATGATTGTCTTTGCAGCCTTTGATATGATTTCCTATTTGGCTTATTATATCGCTATCAATCGCTTGCAACCAGCCAAGGCTACAGGCTTGAACGTTAGTTATGTAGTTTGGACGGTCTTGTTTGCAGCTCTCTTCTTGGGAACAGCACTAGATATGCTGACCATTATTACTTCACTTGTCGTCATTGCTGGAGTTTATATTATTATTAAAGAATAAAGGAGATTCGTGTGAAAGCCATTATCTTAGCAGCGGGCTTGGGAACTCGCTTACGTCCTATGACTGAAAATACGCCTAAAGCCTTGGTTCAAGTTAATCAAAAACCCTTGATTGAATACCAAATTGAGTTTTTAAAAGAAAAAGGAATCAATGACATCATCATCATCGTTGGTTACCTTAAAGAACAATTCGATTACTTGAAAGAAAAATATGGGGTTCGCCTCGTCTTCAATGATAAATACGCTGACTACAATAACTTTTACTCTCTCTATCTTGTAAAAGAAGAATTGGCCAACAGCTATGTTATTGATGCCGATAATTATCTCTTTAAAAATATGTTCCGCAATGATTTGACTCGTTCGACTTATTTTAGTGTCTATCGTGAAGATTGTACCAACGAATGGTTCTTGGTCTATGGAGATGACTATAAGGTTCAAGACATTACTGTTGATAGTAAGGCTGGTCGTATCCTTAGTGGTGTATCCTTCTGGGACGCTCCAACTGCAGAAAAGATTGTCAGCTTTATTGACAAGGCTTATGCAAGTGGTGAATTTGTTGATCTCTACTGGGACAATATGGTTAAGGATAATATCAAAGAGCTAGATGTCTATGTTGAAGAATTAGAAGGCAATAGCATCTATGAGATCGATAGTGTCCAAGATTATCATAAATTAGAAGAAATTCTTAAAAACGAAAATTAATGATTCCAACATCTGGCTGAAATAGTCGGATGTTTTTTGATTTTTTTACGAATAAATAGATGAGTAGAAAAAGAAATGGAGTTATTTATGAAAATCACAAACTATGAAATCTATAAGTTAAAAAAATCAGGTTTGACCAATCAACAGATTTTGAAGGTCCTAGAATACGGTGAAAGTGTTGATCAAGAACTTTTGTTGGGTGATATTGCAGATATATCAGGTTGCCGAAATCCAGCTGTTTTTATGGAACGTTATTTTCAGATAGACGATGCGCATTTGGAGAAAGAATTTCAAAAATTTCCATCTTTCTCTATTTTAGACGACTGTTATCCTTGGGACTTGAGTGAAATTTATGATGCACCTGTGCTTTTATTTTATAAGGGCAATCTTGAACTCTTGAAATTTCCTAAGGTAGCGGTTGTGGGGAGTCGTGCTTGTAGCAAACAGGGAGTTAAGTCAGTTGAAAAAGTCATTCAAGGCTTGGGAAATGAACTGGTTATTGTTAGTGGATTAGCCAAGGGGATTGACACAGCAGCGCATATGGCAGCTCTGCAGAATGGCGGAAAAACCATTGCAGTTATTGGAACAGGGTTGGATGTGTTTTATCCTAAAGCTAATAAACGTTTGCAAGACTACATCGGAAATGAGCATTTGGTTCTCAGTGAGTATGGACCTGGTGAACAACCTCTGAAATTTCATTTTCCTGCCCGTAATCGCATTATTGCTGGACTTTGCCGTGGTGTGATTGTAGCAGAGGCTAAGATGCGCTCAGGTAGTCTCATTACCTGTGAGCGGGCAATGGAAGAAGGTCGCGATGTTTTTGCTATTCCAGGTAGCATTTTAGATGGACTATCAGACGGTTGCCATCATTTGATTCAGGAAGGAGCAAAATTGGTTACAAGTGGGAAGGATGTTCTTGCGGAATTTGAATTTTAATACTCTTCGAAAATCTCTTCAAACCACGTCAGCTTCCATCTGCAACCTCAAAACAGTGTTTTGAGCAACCTGCGGCTAGCTTCCTAGTTTGCTCTTTGATTTTCATTGAGTATAAGAAGAAAGTCCGCTTACTAGACAAACTTTTCTTCTATTATAGTAGCTAAGTCTTGACAGGGTTCAAAAAATGGTTTACACTTTATAAAGTTTATTACTTTGAAAAGGTGTGATACTGTGGCTACGGCAACAAAAAAGAAAAAAACAACAGTTAAAAAAAATCTAGTTATCGTGGAGTCGCCTGCTAAGGCGAAAACGATTGAGAAATATCTAGGCAGAAATTACAAGGTTTTAGCCAGTGTTGGGCATATCCGTGATTTGAAGAAATCCAGTATGTCCGTCGATATTGAAAATAATTATGAACCGCAATATATCAATATCCGAGGAAAAGGCCCTCTTATTAATAACTTGAAAAAAGAAGCTAAAAAAGCTAATAAAGTCTTTCTTGCGAGTGACCCGGACCGTGAAGGAGAAGCGATTTCTTGGCATTTGGCTCATATCCTTAATTTGGATGAGAATGATGCTAACCGTGTGGTCTTCAATGAAATCACCAAGGATGCAGTTAAAAATGCTTTCAAAGAGCCACGCAAGATTGATATGGACTTGGTCGATGCTCAACAGGCACGCCGTGTCCTGGACCGCTTGGTAGGGTATTCGATTTCGCCTATTTTGTGGAAAAAGGTCAAGAAGGGTTTGTCAGCAGGTCGCGTTCAGTCTATTGCCCTTAAGTTAATCATTGATCGTGAGAATGAAATCAATGCCTTCCAGCCAGAGGAATACTGGACAATTGATGGCGTCTTTAAAAAGGGAACCAAGCAATTCCAGGCTTCCTTCTATGGAGTAGATGGTAAAAAGCTGAAACTGACTAGCAATGACGAGGTTAAGGAAGTCTTGTCTCGTCTGACTAGTAAAGACTTTTCAGTGGATCAGGTAGATAAGAAAGAGCGCAAGCGTAATGCTCCTTTACCTTATACCACTTCATCTATGCAGATGGATGCGGCTAATAAAATTAACTTCCGTACTCGAAAAACCATGATGGTTGCCCAACAGCTCTATGAAGGAATTAATATCGGTTCTGGTGTTCAAGGTTTGATTACCTATATGCGTACCGATTCGACTCGTATCAGTCCTGTAGCGCAAAATGAAGCAGCAAGCTTCATTACGGATCGTTTTGGTAGCAAGTATTCTAAGCATGGTAGCAAGGTCAAAAATGCATCAGGTGCTCAGGATGCCCACGAGGCTATTCGTCCGTCTAGCGTTTTTAATACACCTGAAAGCATCGCTAAGTATCTGGACAAGGATCAACTCAAGCTTTATACTCTTATCTGGAATCGTTTTGTAGCGAGCCAGATGACAGCTGCTGTTTTTGATACCATGGCTGTTAAATTGTCTCAAAATGGGGTCCAATTTGCTGCTAATGGTAGTCAGGTTAAGTTTGATGGTTATCTTGCCATTTATAATGATTCTGACAAGAATAAGATGTTACCAGATATGGCTGTTGGAGATGTAGTCAAGCAGGTTAATAGTAAACCAGAGCAACATTTCACTCAACCGCCTGCTCGCTATTCTGAAGCGACCCTGATCAAGACCTTGGAGGAAAATGGGGTTGGACGTCCGTCAACCTACGCACCGACCATTGAAACCATTCAGAAACGTTATTATGTTCGCCTTGCAGCCAAACGTTTTGAACCAACAGAGTTGGGAGAAATTGTTAACAAGCTCATCGTTGAATATTTCCCAGATATCGTAAACGTGACCTTCACAGCTGAAATGGAAGGCAAACTGGATGACGTAGAAGTCGGAAAAGAGCAGTGGCAACGTGTCATTGATGCCTTTTACAAACCTTTCTCTAAAGAAGTGGCCAAGGCTGAAGAAGAAATGGAAAAAATCCAAATCAAGGATGAACCAGCTGGATTTGATTGTGAAGTGTGTGGTAGTCCAATGGTCATTAAACTTGGTCGTTTTGGTAAGTTCTACGCTTGTAGCAATTTCCCAGATTGCCGTCATACCCAAGCAATCGTGAAAGAGATTGGTGTTGAGTGTCCAAGTTGTCATCAGGGACAAATCATTGAGCGTAAAACCAAACGCAATCGTCTTTTCTATGGTTGCAATCGCTATCCAGAATGTGAATTTACCTCTTGGGACAAGCCTGTTGGTCGTGACTGTCCAAAATGTGGCAACTTCCTCATGGAGAAAAAGGTCCGTGGTGGTGGCAAGCAGGTTATTTGTAGTAAAGGCGACTACGAAGAAGAAAAGATTAAATAAGAGGAGAGTCCTGAAAGTGAATTTCAGGCTCTTTTGGGTTAGAGCTTGACAAAATTCATCATTGTATGCGAAACTAGAAGAAGATTATTTTAATTAGGAGTAGTTATGCGTATTATTTATCTTATTATTGGTTTTTTATCACTAGCCTTGGCTATTGTTGGGGTTGTTTTACCCTTGTTGCCCACAACACCTTTCCTTTTGTTGTCTATTGCTTGTTTCTCCAGAAGTTCCAAGCGCTTCGAAGATTGGCTTTACCATACCAAGCTCTATCAAGCATATGTAGCTGATTTTCGCGAGACCAAATCCATTGCGCGTGAACGTAAGAAAAAAATCATCGTATCCATCTACATTCTGATGGGAATTTCCATTTATTTTGCTCCTCTATTACCAGTCAAAATCGGTCTGGGAGCTTTGACCATCTTTATCACCTACTATCTCTTTAAGGTTATTCCGGACAAAGAATAAAAAATAGTAACTATTTTCCTTGATATAAATAAAAGCATATTCACAATAATATGATATAATAAATTCAAAGTAATAATCAAGGAGAATCAAATGATTTACGAATTTTGTGCTGAAAATGTGACCTTGCTTGAAAAAGCGATGGAGGCTGGAGCTCGTCGAATCGAACTTTGTGACAATCTAGCAGTTGGTGGGACAACTCCCAGCTATGGAGTGACCAAGGCAGCGGTTGAATTGGCAGCTAACTACGATACGACCATCATGACCATGATTCGTCCACGTGGTGGCGACTTTGTCTATAATGACCTAGAAATTGATATCATGTTAGAAGACATTCGGTTGACTGCTCAGGCTGGAAGTCAAGGAGTTGTATTTGGAGCCTTAACTGCTGATAAGAAGTTGGATAAGGCTAATCTAGAGAAGTTAATTGCTGCATCAAAAGGAATGGAAATTGTCTTCCACATGGCCTTTGATGAATTGAGCGATGAAGATCAACTGGAGGCTATTGACTGGCTCAGTCAAGCTGGAGTCACTCGAATCCTGACTCGTGCGGGTGTGTCTGGAGATTCGCTAGAGAAACGCTTTGCTCACTATCACAGAATTTTGGAGCATGCTAAAGGTAAAATTGAAATTCTACCAGGTGGGGGTATTGACCTTGACAACCGTCAAACCTTTATTGACCTGTTGGGCGTGACACAATTGCACGGAACCAAGGTTGTCTTTTAAAAAATAGAAAGGAACTGCTAGCTTTGGGTAGCAGTTTTCACTTATGTTTGAAATTTTTAAATCCTATCAGTTTAATCAAGAAAAGGCTCGTGCCTATGGTTTTGTAGAAAATGGGGAAGTCTGGACTTATAGTTGCCAGATTTTGCAGGGTGACTTTTTCATGACAGTCTCCATCACTACTGATAATGTGAATTTTCAGGTCTTTGATCAGGAAACGGGCGACCTATATCCTCAAGTCCATATGGAAAGTATGAGAGGAAGTTTTGTAGGAAGTGTCCGTGAGTCTTGTTTGGAGATTCTTTACCAGATTCGGAAGGCCTGTTTTGATGTGCAGGATTATATCTGTCCTCAGACTAAACGAATTATGACTCAAGTTCAAGAAAAGTATGGAAACCAGTTGGAGTACTTGTGGGAGAAATCGCCTGATACAGCAGTATTGCGTCATGAAGGGAATCAAAAGTGGTATGCCGTCTTGATGAAAATCTCTTGGGATAAGCTGGAAAAGGGCAGAGAAGGACAGGTGGAAGCAGTCAACCTCAAGCATGACCAAGTAGCTGACTTACTTTCAAAAAAGGGAATTTATCCAGCCTTTCATATGAACAAGCGCTACTGGATTAGTGTGGCTCTTGATGATACTTTGTCAGATGAAGAAGTACTGGAATTGATAGAAATAAGTTGGAACTTAACCTTTAAAAAATGAAACATTTCAAGAGCTTTCAATTAGCTAAATATTCTTTACTGAAGAAATTTTCAGAAAATATTGGATTTTTTCTTGACAAGTGCTTGTGCCTATGCTAAAATACTAAACAAGATATCAAACGAAGGAGAAAGTCAAACATGAAAACAGCTAAGTTTAATCAATTTACTTTGTTGTTGAGGTACTCGGGCTAGTGCAAAAAGCATTAGTCCTGTTTGGCTTACCAAGCGGGAGTAAATCAACATCTCGCTTGGGTTTCTGAGCGAGATGTTTTTTTAAAACCACATTTGGAAAAGGGGAAATCTTATGAGAAGAGTTGAATTTCTAGATACCAGCCTTCGGGATGGAGAGCAGACACCTGGTGTTAACTTCTCAATCAAGGAAAAAATTGCCATTGCAAGGCAACTGGAGAAATGGGGCATTTCAGCCATCGAGGCTGGTTTTCCAGCGGCGAGTCCTGATTCATTCACGGCAGTTCAGGAGATTGCTAAGGTCTTGAAGAAAACAGCAGTGACTGGTTTGGCCCGTTCTGTCAGGTCTGATATTGATGCTTGTTACGAGGCCCTCAAGGACGCCAAGTATCCACAGGTTCACGTTTTTATCGCTACCAGTCCGATTCACCGCAAGTATAAGCTCAATAAGAGCAAGGAAGAGATTTTGGAAGCTATTAAGGAGCATGTCTCTTATGCACGTTCTAAGTTTGAAGTGGTCGAATTCTCTCCAGAGGATGCGACTAGAACAGAGTTGGATTTCCTCTTGCAAGTTGTTCAAACAGCGGTAGATGCAGGGGCGTCTTATATCAATATCCCTGATACGGTTGGATTTACCACGCCAGAAGAGTACGGAGCTATCTTCAAATACTTGATTGAGAATGTTAAGACAGATCGTCAGATTATCTATTCGCCTCACTGTCACGATGACCTCGGAATGGCAGTGGCAAATAGCCTTGCTGCTGTCAAGAATGGAGCAGGACGTGTTGAAGGAACCATCAACGGTATTGGTGAGCGAGCTGGAAATGCTGCCCTTGAAGAAATTGCAGTGGCCCTCAATATTCGCCAAGATTACTATCAAGCAGAAACAAGTATTGTCCTAAATGAAACAATAAATACGTCAGAAATGGTTTCTCGCTTCTCAGGTATTCCGGTTCCTAAAAACAAGGCTGTGGTTGGTGGTAATGCCTTTTCTCACGAATCTGGTATTCACCAAGACGGAGTCCTTAAAAATCCTCTTACTTATGAGATTATCACCCCTGAATTGGTTGGTGTTAAGAGCAATAGCCTTCCTCTTGGAAAATTGTCAGGTCGCCATGCCTTTGTTGAAAAACTAAGAGAATTGGCCCTAGACTTTTCAGAAGAGGATATCAAACCACTCTTTGCCAAGTTCAAGGCGCTGGCAGACAAGAAACAAGAAATCACAGATGCAGATATTCGTGCTCTGGTAGCTGGAACCATGGTTGAAAACCCAGAAGGTTTCCACTTTGATGATTTACAACTTCAAACTCATGCAGATAATGACATTGAAGCACTCGTTAGCCTAGCCAATATGGATGGTGAGAAAGTTGAATTTAATGCGACAGGTCAAGGTTCCGTTGAAGCGATCTTTAACGCTATCGACAAGTTCTTTAACCAATCCGTCCGCTTGGTGTCCTATACTATTGACGCGGTAACGGATGGAATTGATGCCCAGGCTCGAGTCTTGGTCACTGTTGAAAACAGAGATACAGAAACCATCTTTAACGCAGCAGGTCTTGATTTCGATGTGTTGAAGGCTTCTGCTATTGCCTATACCAATGCTAATACCTTTGTTCAAAAAGAGAATGCTGGTGAGATGGGACGCAGTGTTTCCTATCGCGATATGCCTAGTGTGTAAAGGAGAAGGCTATGACAAAGAAAATAGTAGCTCTAGCAGGGGACGGAATTGGCCCAGAAATCATGGAGGCTGGTTTAGAGGTTCTGGGGGCTCTAGCTGAAAAAACAGGTTTTGACTATGAGATTGATAGAAGACCCTTCGGAGGTGCAGGTATTGATGCAGCAGGCCATCCCTTACCTGATGATACTCTTAAGGCTTGTAGAGAAGCAGATGCCATTCTCCTAGCGGCTATTGGGAGTCCCCAGTATGATGGGGCAGCGGTTCGGCCTGAACAAGGACTGCTGGCTCTCCGTAAGGAACTCAATCTTTATGCCAATATTCGCCCCGTAAAAATCTTTGACAGTCTCAAGCATTTGTCACCACTCAAACCAGAACGAATTGCTGGTGTAGACTTTGTCGTGGTGCGTGAGTTGACAGGCGGGATTTACTTTGGGGACCATATCCTTGGAGAGCAAAAAGCACGTGATATCAATGACTATAGCTATGAAGAAGTAGAGCGGATTATTCGTAAGGCATTTGAAATCGCAAGAAGTCGGAGAAAAATCGTTACTAGTATCGATAAGCAAAATGTTCTAGCGACCTCAAAACTCTGGCGCAGAGTAGCTGAGGAAGTCGCGCAGGATTTTCCAGATGTAACCTTGGAGCACCAGCTAGTCGACTCAGCTGCCATGCTTATGATTACCAATCCTGCCAAGTTCGATGTCATCGTGACGGAGAATCTTTTTGGAGATATCTTATCTGATGAATCAAGTGTCCTATCTGGCACACTTGGAGTCATGCCATCAGCCAGTCACTCTGAAAAGGGTCCAAGTCTCTATGAACCCATTCATGGTTCGGCACCCGATATTGCAGGTCAAGGAATTGCCAATCCTATTTCCATGATTTTGTCTGTTGCTATGATGCTTAGAGACAGTTTTGGTCGTTATGAGGATGCAGAGCGTATCGAACGTGCAGTAGAAGTCAGTTTGGCAGCTGGCATTTTAACGAGAGATATAGGTGGACAGGCTTCGACCAAGGAAATGACGGAAGCTATTATTGCAAGGTTATGAAGTTAGACGAAAAAATTACTCTAGTCCTTTTGATTTGGAATGTCATAATTTTCTTGATTTATGGCATTGACAAATCTAAGGCAAGGAGAAGAGTTTGGCGCATCCCAGAGAAAATCTTACTCATTTTAGCCTTTACTTGTGGTGGTTTTGGAGCTTGGTTAGCAGGAATCACCTTTCACCACAAGACTCGAAAATGGTACTTTAAAACGGTTTGGTTTCTTGGGATGGTGACCACACTAGGAGCCTTATATTTTATTTGGAGGTAATAGATGGCAGGAAAATCGATTTTTGATAAATTATGGGACCGTCATGTCATCACAGGAGAAGAGGGGCAACCCCAACTCATGTATGTGGACCAGCACTATATTCACGAAGTGACCAGTCCTCAGGCTTTTCAAGGATTACGAGATGCAGGTCGTAGATTGAGACGACCAGACTTGACATTTGGAACCTTTGACCACAATGTCCCAACAGTCAATATCTATGATATTCGAGATGTGATTTCCAAGGCTCAAATTGATAAGCTAGCTGAAAATGTTGAGGAATTTGGGATTGAACATGCGGCCCACGGTTCTGAAAAACAAGGGATCGTACACATGGTTGGTCCAGAAACAGGACGGACCCAACCAGGGAAATTCATCGTCTGTGGAGACAGCCATACAGCAACCCACGGGGCTTTCGGAGCGATCGCCTTTGGAATTGGAACCAGTGAGATTGAGCATGTCTTTGCTACCCAGACCCTCTGGCAAGTTAAACCCAAGAAAATGTTGGTAGAATTCACTGGTGTTCCTCAAAAAGGAGTTTATTCCAAGGACTTCATTTTAGCCTTGATTGCCAAGTACGGCGTTGCCTGTGGTGTCGGCTACGTGGTGGAATATCGAGGTCAAGCGATTGATACACTGAGCATGGAAGAGCGAATGACCATCTGCAATATGTCCATCGAGTTTGGTTCTAAGATGGGAATCATGAATCCGGACCAAACCACCTATGATTATCTCAAGGGACGAGAATGTGTTCCAGAGGACTTTGAAGAGGCTGTGGCGGATTGGAAGACCCTTGTCAGTGATGATGATGCTGTTTATGATAAGGTTATCCGGATGGATGTCTCAGACCTAGCTCCTATGGTGACCTGGGGCACCAATCCTGCTATGGGGGTTGACTTTGACAGTAGCTTCCCAGAAATTAAGGATATGAATGATGAGCGCGCCTACAATTACATGGACTTGGAACCTGGTCAAAAGCCAGCGGATATTGAACTAGGATATATCTTTATAGGTTCATGTACCAATGCTCGTCTCAGCGATTTGCAACTGGCTGCCCGATTTGTCAAAGGAAAGAAAATTGCCCCCAACTTAACGGCTATCGTGGTTCCGGGCTCTCGTCCTGTGAAACGAGCTGCTGAGAAGTTGGGCTTGGACAAGGTTTTCCTAGATGCTGGCTTTGAGTGGAGAGACCCGGGTTGCTCCATGTGCCTAGGGATGAATCCTGACAAGGTTCCAGATGGTGTCCACTGTGCCTCAACAAGCAATCGTAACTTTGAAGACAGACAAGGCTTTGGTGCTAAGACCCATCTCTGTAGTCCAGCCATGGCAGCTGCGGCAGCTATTGCAGGGCGTTTCGTAGATGTTCGGAAAATGCCAGAAGCCCAGTAAGGAGAGGATATGGAGAAATTTACAGTTTATAGGGGAACGACCGTTCCTCTCATGAATGATAATATCGACACCGACCAAATCCTACCCAAGCAGTTTCTCAAGTTAATTGATAAAAAAGGCTTTGGTAAGTACCTCATGTATGCTTGGCGTTATCTGGATGACAAGTATACTGAGGATCCAGACTTTGTCTTTAACCGACCTGAATATCGGAAAGCCAGTATTCTCATCTCAGGAGATAACTTTGGGGCAGGGTCTTCGAGGGAGCATGCAGCTTGGGCTCTAGCGGACTATGGTTTTAAGGTCGTGATTGCAGGATCTTTCGGGGATATTCATTACAATAATGAACTCAATAATGGCATGTTGCCTATTGTTCAGCCCAGAGAGGTTAGAGAAAAGCTAGCCCAGCTTAAACCAACCGATCAGGTAACTGTGGACTTGGAACAACAGAAAATCATCTCACCAGTTGGAGAATTCACTTTCGAAATAGATAGCGAATGGAAACACAAGCTCTTAAATGGTTTGGATGATATCGGAATTACCTTGCAGTATGAAGACTTGATTGCTGCCTATGAAAAACAACGACCAGCCTACTGGCAGGATTAGAAAAAATAGAAAAGGAAATAGAACTATGACAAAACACATTCAATGGAACGGAACACTTTCACAAGAAGGCTATGACATTTTAAAAGGTGAGGGCGGTTGTATCGTTTGCCCTACTAAAGTTGGTTACATTATCATGACTAGCGACAAGGCAGGACTTGAACGTAAGTTCGCAGCCAAAGAACGTAACCGTAACAAACCAGGTGTGGTTCTCTGTGGTAGCATGGATGAGCTTCGCTCCTTAGCACAACTCAACCCAGAAATTGAAGCCTTCTACCAAAAACATTGGGACGAAGATATTCTTCTTGGTTGTATCCTTCCCTGGAAACCAGAAGCATTTGAAAAACTCAAAGCTTATGGGGATGGCCGTGAAGAACTTATGACTGACGTTCGTGGTACTAGCTGTTTCGTTATCAAATTTGGGAAAGCTGGTGAACAATTGGCTGCCAAACTTTGGGAAGAAGGCAAGATGGTTTATGCCTCATCTGCAAACCCATCTGGAAAAGGAAACCGTGGTAAGGTAGAAGGTATCGGAGAACGCATCGAAGGAGCAGTAGATCTTGTCATCGAAGCAGACGACTATGTGGCATCTATCCAACCTGACAAAACGATTGAAACTCGCTACGAGCAAGGTGTGATGGTGTCTATGGTCGATAAAGACGGCCAACTCATCCCAGAACAAGGAGGAGCACGCTCAACTTCACCAGCTCCAGTTGTAATCCGCAAAGGGCTTGACATTGATAAAATCATGATGCATCTCTCAGATACCTTTAACTCATGGGACTACCGTCAGGGCGAGTATTATTAGGATAGAGAAGGATTGGGGAGAAAATAATCTCTCCTCTTTCTTTTGTTATTTACACAATAAAATCCGAACTATATTTTTTAATTTATAACGTTATTTGACAAAAACTGTACTTTAGTTTATAATAAATTAAGGAAACGTCGGAAAAGGCGTAGAGATGCGAGAGCATAGGTAGGTCATTACAAAAGAAACGAGACATCGATATGTTAAATGAATTTCCAATTTTTGATTACGAAGATATTCAATTGATCCCAAATAAATGTGTCATTAAAAGCCGTGCAGAAGCAGATACAAGTGTCACTTTAGGAAATCACACCTTTAAACTACCTGTTGTACCAGCTAATATGCAGACGATTTTGGATGAAAATGTAGCAGAGCAACTAGCTAAAGGGGGTTACTTCTACATTATGCACCGTTTTGATGAGGCAGGACGTATTCCTTTTATTAAGCGTATGCATGAGCAAGGGCTTATTGCTTCTATCTCTGTCGGTGTTAAGGACTATGAGTATGATTTCGTTAGCCAGCTCAAGTCTGATGCTCCAGAATACATCACGATTGACATTGCCCATGGTCATGCGGATAGTGTGATTTCTATGATTCAACACATCAAGAAAGAATTGCCAGATACTTTTGTTATTGCTGGAAATGTAGGAACACCAGAAGCAGTTCGGGAGTTGGAAAATGCGGGTGCGGATGCGACTAAGGTCGGAATCGGTCCTGGTAAGGTTTGTATCACCAAGGTTAAGACTGGTTTTGGTACAGGTGGTTGGCAGTTGGCTGCTCTACGCTGGTGTGCCAAGGCTGCCCGTAAACCGATTATCGCTGATGGAGGAATTCGTACTCACGGTGATATTGCCAAGTCTATCCGTTTTGGTGCCAGCATGGTTATGATTGGTTCTCTCTTTGCAGGACACATCGAAAGTCCAGGGAAAACGATTGAAGTTGATGGTGAACAGTTCAAAGAATATTATGGTTCAGCCTCACAATATCAAAAAGGTGCTTACAAAAATGTGGAAGGCAAACGTATCTTGCTTCCTGCTAAAGGTCATCTGCAAGACACTTTAACTGAGATGGAACAAGACCTTCAAAGTGCTATTTCTTATGCAGGTGGACGTCAGGTTGCTGACCTTAAACACGTTGATTATGTGATCGTGAAAAACTCCATCTGGAATGGGGATGCTTCCCACTAAGACGGGCTATTCGTCTAGAAAAAAACTTGTTATTAGAGCAAATTTCTGTTATAATAAAACAAGTTTCCACCCTTAGTGTAATGGATATCACGTAAGATTCCGGTTCTTGAGATGGGGGTTCGATTCCCTCAGGGTGGATGTAAAAACCCTAAGAAAGCCTTTATTAGGGCTTTTTTCTTTACACTGCTTTAAATTTGTCCGTAATACTCAATGAAAATCAAAGAGTAAACTAGGAAGCTAGCCGTAGACAGTACTTGAGTACGTTAAGGCGAAGCTGATGTGGTTTGAAGAAGTATAAAACTGAAAAACCCTGTCTATAGAATGCCCAAATCCCCTCCAGCCCCGTTTTAAAGTGACTCAGGGGGCTTTTTTTGATATAATAAAAAGGACTGTTATCAGTTAGAAAGAGGTTGGTATGAAAGAATTACAAACTGTACTAAAGAACCATTTTGCAATCGAATTTGCAGACAAAAATTTACTGGAGACTGCCTTTACTCATACGAGTTATGCCAATGAGCACCGCCTCTTAAAAATTTCACACAATGAGCGCTTGGAATTTTTAGGAGACGCTGTTCTACAGTTATTGATTTCAGAATATCTGTATAAAAAATATCCTAAAAAGCCTGAGGGTGACTTGTCTAAACTCCGTGCTATGATTGTCCGTGAGGAGAGTTTGGCTGGTTTTGCGCGTGATTGCCAGTTTGATCAATTTATCAAGTTGGGTAAAGGGGAAGAAAAATCTGGCGGTCGCAATCGTGACACCATTCTTGGTGATGCCTTTGAAGCCTTTCTTGGTGCCCTCCTTTTGGACAAGGATGTGGCCAAGGTTAAGGCATTTATCTATCAAGTTATGATTCCTAAGGTTGAAGCAGGCGAGTTTGAGATGATTACAGACTACAAAACCCATCTTCAAGAGTTACTTCAGGTCAATGGGGATGTGGCTATTCGGTATCAAGTGATATCTGAAACAGGTCCTGCCCACGATAAGGTTTTTGAAGTAGAAGTTCTCGTTGAAGGTAAGAGCATTGGTCAAGGCCAAGGTCGTTCTAAGAAATTAGCAGAGCAGGAAGCTGCCAAAAATGCCGTTGAGAAAGGGCTGGATTCATGTATTTAAAGGAAATCGAAATTCAGGGATTCAAGTCTTTTGCTGATAAGACCAAGGTCGTCTTTGACCAAGGTGTGACGGCAGTCGTTGGACCCAATGGTTCTGGAAAGTCGAATATTACAGAAAGTCTGCGTTGGGCCTTGGGAGAGTCTAGTGTCAAGAGTCTCCGTGGGGGCAAGATGCCGGATGTTATTTTTGCTGGAACTGAAAGTCGCAAACCGCTCAATTATGCTTCTGTAGTTGTGACTCTGGATAATAATGACGGATTTATCAAGGATGCAGGCCAAGAAATTAGGGTGGAACGCCATATCTATCGTAGTGGAGATAGCGAATACAAGATTGACGGCAAGAAAGTGCGTCTGCGTGATATTCATGACCTCTTCTTGGATACTGGATTGGGACGAGATTCCTTCTCCATTATTTCCCAAGGGAAGGTTGAGGAGATTTTTAATTCCAAGCCTGAAGAACGCCGAGCTATTTTTGAAGAAGCTGCTGGAGTTTTAAAATACAAGACTCGCAGAAAAGAAACTGAGAGCAAACTACAACAAACTCAGGATAATCTAGACCGCTTAGAGGATATTATTTACGAGTTGGATAATCAAATCAAGCCTCTTGAGAAGCAAGCTGAAAATGCCCGTAAGTTTCTAGATTTGGAAGGTCAACGCAAGGCTATTTATTTAGACGTTTTAGTTGCTCAAATCAAGGAAAATAAGGCTGAACTAGAGTTGACAGAAGAAGAGTTAGCACAGGTTCAGGAACTCTTGACGAGCTACTACCAAAAGCGTGAAAAATTAGAAGAAGAAAATCAAACTCTTAAAAAGCAACGTCAAGATTTACAGGCTGAAATGGCCAAAGACCAAGGCAGTTTGATGGATTTGACCAGTCTGATTAGTGATTTAGAGAGAAAATTAGCCCTATCGAAATTAGAATCTGAGCAAGTAGCCCTCAATCAACAGGAAGCACAAGCCCGTTTGGCTGCTTTGGAGGATAAGAGAAATTCTCTCAGCAAAGAAAAAACTGATAAGGAAAACTCTTTAGCACTTTTAGAGGAAAATCTAATCCAAAATAATCAAAAACTCAATTGTTTAGAAGCTGAATTGCTGGCTTTTTCAGATAATCCTGATCAGATGATTGAGCTCTTACGTGAACGCTTTGTAGCCCTTTTACAAGAAGAAGCGGATGTCTCAAACCAGTTGACCCGTATCGAAAACGAGTTGGAAAATAGTCGTCAGCTTTCTCAAAAACAAGCAGATCAATTAGAAAAGCTAAAAGAACAGTTGGCTACAGCTAAAGAGAAGGCTGGTCATCAAAAAGAAGAACTTGAAACTGCCAAGGAGCAGGTTCAGAAATTACTGGCCGACTACCAAGTCTGTGCAAAGGAGCAAGAGGAGCAGAAAGCTTCCTATCAAACTCAACAAAGTCAACTCTTTGACCGTCTGGACAGTCTTAAAAACAAGCAGGCCAGAGCTCAAAGTTTGGAAAATATTCTGAGAAATCACAGCAACTTTTATGCAGGTGTTAAGAGTGTTCTCCAAGAAAAAGCCCGACTTGGTGGAATTATTGGCGCAGTTAGTGAGCATCTGACTTTTGATGTTCATTATCAAACTGCCTTAGAGATTGCCCTAGGAGCAAGCAGTCAGCACATCATCGTAGAAGATGAGAACGCGGCGACTAAGGCCATTGATTTCCTCAAACGAAACAGATATGGTCGTGCGACCTTCCTTCCGTTGACCACGATCAAAGCGCGTACGATTTCTAGTCAGAATCAAGATGCTATCGCTTCAAGTCCGGGATTTCTGGGCATGGCAGATGAGTTGGTGACATTCGATACTAGACTGGAAGCTATTTTCAAGAATTTACTAGCTACGACAGCTATCTTTGACACCGTAGAACACGCGCGTGCAGCAGCTCGTCAAGTTCGTTATCAGGTTCGTATGGTAACTTTGGACGGCACAGAGTTGCGCACAGGTGGTTCTTACGCAGGTGGAGCCAATCGCCAGAATAACAGCATTTTCATCAAACCAGAACTGGAACAATTGCAAAAAGAAATTGCTGAAGAAGAAGCAAGCTTGCGTTCAGAAGAGTCGACTTTGAAGACCTTGCAAGATGAGATGGCTAGATTGACAGAAAGATTAGAAGCCATCAAATCTCAGGGGGAGCAGGCACGTATTCAGGAGCAAGGCTTGTCCCTCGCTTATCAGCAGACCAGTCAGCAAGTTGAAGAGCTAGAAACTCTTTGGAAACTTCAAGAAGAGGAATTAAATCATCTTACTGAGGGAGATTGGCAAGCGGATAAGGGAAAATGCCAAGAGCGCCTCACTACAATTGCCAGTGAAAAGCAAAATCTGGAAACTGAGATTGAAGAAATTAAGTCTAACAAAAATGCCATCCAAGAACGCTATCAAAATTTGCAGGAAGAGGTAGCGCAAGCTCGCCTGCTTAAGACAGAACTGCAAGGGCAAAAACGATATGAAGTGGCTGACATTGACCGTCTAGGTAAGGAATTGGATAATCTGGATATTGAACAAGAGGAAATTCAGCGCCTTCTCCAAGAAAAGGTTGATAATCTTGAGAAGGTTGATACAGAATTGCTCAGTCAACAGGCGGAAGAAGCCAAAACTCAGAAATCAAACCTCCAACAAGGTTTGATTCGCAAGCAGTTTGAGTTGGATGATATTGAAGGGCAGCTGGATGATATTGCTAGTCATTTGGATCAGGCTAGCCAGCAGAATGAGGAGTGGATTCGCAAGCAAACACGTGCTGAAGCCAAGAAAGAAAAGGTCAGCGAGCGCTTGCGCCATCTACAAAGTCAATTAACAGACCAGTACCAGATTAGCTATACTGAAGCTCTAGAAAAAGCGCATGAATTGGAAAACCTCAATCTGGCAGAGCAAGAGGTACAGGATTTAGAGAAGGCTATTCGCTCACTGGGTCCTGTCAACTTGGAAGCTATTGAACAGTACGAAGAAGTCCACAACCGTCTGGATTTCCTAAATAGCCAGCGAGATGATATTTTGTCAGCGAAAAATCTGCTCCTTGAGACCATTACAGAGATGAATGATGAGGTCAAGGAACGCTTTAAATCAACTTTTGAAGCTATTCGTGAGTCCTTTAAAGTGACCTTCAAACAGATGTTTGGCGGAGGTCAGGCAGATTTGATTTTGACGGAAGGAGACTTGCTGACAGCTGGGGTTGAGATTTCTGTCCAACCACCAGGTAAGAAAATTCAGTCTCTAAACCTTATGAGTGGTGGGGAAAAAGCCTTGTCGGCTCTAGCTTTGCTTTTTTCTATCATTCGAGTTAAGACTATCCCATTTGTCATCTTGGATGAGGTGGAAGCTGCGCTGGATGAAGCCAATGTAAAACGTTTTGGGGATTACCTCAACCGCTTTGACAAGGACAGCCAGTTTATCGTTGTGACCCACCGTAAGGGAACTATGGCGGCGGCTGATTCCATCTATGGAGTGACCATGCAGGAATCGGGTGTCTCAAAAATTGTTTCGGTTAAGTTAAAAGATTTAGAAAGTATTGAAGGATGACAATTAAACTAGTAGCAACAGATATGGACGGAACCTTCCTAGATGGGAATGGACGCTTTGATATGGACCGCCTCAAGTCTCTCTTAGCTTCCTACAAGGAAAAAGGGATTTACTTTGCGGTGGCTTCGGGGCGCGGATTTCTATCCTTAGAAAAATTATTTGCTGATGTTCGTGATGACATTATTTTCATCGCTGAAAATGGCAGTTTGGTAGAGTATCAAGGTCAGGATTTGTATGAAGCGACCATGTCTCGTGATTTTTATCTGGCAACTTTTGAAAAGCTGAAAACTTCACCTTATGTAGATATCAATAAACTGCTCTTGACAGGTAAGAAGGGTTCATATGTTCTAGATACGGTTGATAAGACCTATTTAAAAGAGAGTCAGCATTATAATGAAAATATCCAAAAAGTAGCGAGTTTGGAAGATATCACAGATGACATTTTCAAATTTACGACCAACTTCACAGAAGAAACGCTGGATGCTGGAGAAGCTTGGGTAAACGAAAACGTTCCTGGTGTGAAGGCCATGACAACTGGCTTTGAATCCATTGATATTGTTCTGGACTATGTCGATAAGGGAGTGGCTATTGTTGAATTAGCTAAAAAACTTGGTATCACAATGGATCAGGTCATGGCTTTTGGAGACAATCTAAATGACTTGCATATGATGCAGGTTGTGGGACATCCTGTAGTTCCTGAAAATGCACGACCAGAAATTTTAGAGTTAGCAGAGACTGTGATTGGTCACCATAAGGACCAGTCGGTTATTGCTTATATGGAGGGCTTATAATGGCAGATATAAAATTGATTGCATTGGACTTGGACGGGACCTTGCTGACCACTGATAAAAGGCTGACGGATCGAACCAAAGTAACCTTGAAAGCTGCGCGTGAACGTGGTATCAAGGTCGTATTAACAACTGGTCGTCCCTTAAAAGCCATGGATTTCTTTCTCCATGAGCTAGGGACTGACGGTCAGGAAGATGAGTATACGATTACTTTTAATGGTGGATTAGTTCAGAAAAATACAGGTGAAATCCTTGATAAAACAGTCTTTTCATATGATGATGTGGCACGTTTGTATGAGGAAACAGAGAAATTATCACTGCCTCTTGATGCCATATCAGAAGGAACTGTTTATCAAATCCAGTCGGACCAAGAAAGTCTGTATGCCAAATTCAATCCAGCTTTGACCTTTGTTCCAGTTGACTTTGCAGACTTGTCTAGTCAAATGACCTACAACAAATGCGTGACTGCCTTTCCTCAAGAACCCTTGGATGCAGCCATTCAGAAGATTTCTCCAGAATTGTTTGACCAATATGAAATCTTTAAATCACGTGAAATGTTGCTAGAGTGGTCACCGAAGAATGTTCACAAAGCAACAGGTTTAGCAAAACTAATCAGCCATCTTGGAATCGACCAAAGCCAAGTCATGGCTTGTGGTGACGAGGCCAATGACCTCTCTATGATTGAATGGGCAGGGCTCGGTGTTGCCATGCAAAACGCTGTTCCTGAAGTCAAGGCAGTCGCAAATGTAGTGACTCCAATGACCAATGATGAAGAAGCTGTCGCCTGGGCTATCGAAGAATATGTGCTAAAGGAGAACTAAGATATGGGATTATTTGACCGTCTATTCGGAAAAAAAGAAGAACCTAAAATCGAAGAAGTTGTAAAAGAAGCTCTGGAAAATCTTGATTTGTCTGAAGACACTGAACCTGCCTTTACAGAAACTGAAGAAGTTTCTCAAGAAGAAGCAGAAGTTGAAAGTTCTGAAGAAGCTGTGCTCCAAGAAAAGAAAAATCAAGAGACAGTTGAAGAAAGTCTGGATTCAGAGCCAGCTGTAGAGGTTCATCAAGAAGAAATAGAAGAATTTCCACACTCAGAAGAAGTCTCAGAGGAAGGGAATACTGAGTTTCTAGAAACTGTAGAAGAAAATAGTTCTGAGGTGCTTGAACCAGAAATGACTCAAGTAGAAGAGACTGTTCAGGAAAAATATGACCGCAGTCTTAAGAAAACTCGTACAGGCTTCGGAGCACGCTTGAATGCCTTCTTTGCTAACTTCCGTTCTGTCGATGAAGACTTCTTCGAAGAATTGGAAGAATTGCTCATCATGAGTGACGTTGGTGTCCAAGTCGCTTCTAACTTAACGGAGGAGCTTCGTTACGAAGCCAAGCTTGAAAACGCCAAGAAACCAGATGCACTTCGCCGTGTCATTATTGAGAAATTGGTTGAGCTTTATGAAAAGGATGGCAACTACGATGAAAGTATCCACTTCCAAGATGGCTTGACAGTCATGCTCTTTGTCGGGGTCAATGGTGTTGGAAAAACCACTTCTATCGGGAAACTAGCCCACCGCTACAAACAAGCAGGTAAGAAGGTCATGTTGGTTGCGGCAGATACCTTCCGTGCTGGTGCCGTTGCCCAATTAGCAGAATGGGGACGCTGTGTGGATGTTCCAGTTGTGACTGGACCTGAAAAAGCTGACCCAGCCAGCGTAGTCTTTGATGGAATGGAACGTGCCGTATCTGAAGGTATCGATATTCTCATGATTGATACTGCTGGTCGTTTGCAAAACAAGGACAACCTTATGGCTGAGTTGGAGAAGATTGGACGCATCATCAAGCGTGTTGTTCCAGAGGCACCGCATGAAACCTTCTTAGCACTTGATGCATCAACAGGTCAAAATGCCCTAGTACAGGCCAAAGAATTTTCAAAAATTACCCCTTTGACAGGAATTGTCTTGACTAAGATTGATGGAACTGCTCGAGGTGGTGTTGTTTTAGCCATCCGTGAAGAACTCAATATTCCTGTAAAATTGATTGGTTTTGGTGAAAAAATCGATGATATTGGAGAGTTTAACTCAGAAAACTTTATGAAGGGGCTCTTAGAAGGCTTAATCTAATCAGAAACAAAAATCCTGCAAGGAACAAACTTGCAGGATATTTTTTTATTGTAAGAGCGATGAGTTATAAATATTTTGAAATGATACTCTTCGAAAATCAAATTCAAACCGCGTCAACGTCGCCTTGCCGTACTCAAGTACAGCCTGCGGCTAGTTTCCTAGTTTGCTCTTTGATTTTCATTGAGTATGAGTTTATTTTCCGTTAGAGTGGAGGCATCTTGTGATTCAATAGATTTCAATATTTCTTGTAATTTTTCAGATGATTGATGGTTGAAAATTTTTAAAGCATCTTCATTTGTTAGCTTTATATCACGCGTTAAACTGATTGTAGGCACTATCCTCTACTTAAATTTATTATAGCTTATTTCAAAAAGATTTTCAATTTTGAATTGAATAATCTTCCTAAATTTTGTGCTGTGTAGCTGGATGATTTAACTTTTTTTGGAACTCTTATTAAGTGCTAGTAAACTGATTATATAAATCAGCAGTTGAACAATACCTATATATTGAAATATTTGCCAATTTTTAAAATCAATCCATGATGCAAACATAGTTCCGAAAGGAGCAAAGATACCACTGATAGTGAATATGATGCTAAAAATGCGTCCTAAGAAATTGGAATCTATAGAAACTTGGAGATGTGACATTAAATTCACATTGAACATTGAAACAGTTGTAGAGAACAGAGCAAATAGAATCAATAAGATAATTTGCGAGGACTGAAAAAGATTAATAAGTATTAAGGAGACTGCACCTGGCAATAAGAAATGAAGAAAGTATCTCGGTTCAATCTTTTTCTTGTTTAGACTGATGATAAGAGCTCCTAAGATACTTCCGATAGATTGAGAAACGAGAATATAGGCAAAAATTTGATGAAATTGAGAAAACGTTGCTGTGAATGGAAGATAGAAGGAATAGATCGCATCTAAGAAGTTTAGAAAAGCGGAAGAAATTAAAATGGTTAGGAGTGTTTTGTCTTCATAGAGGTAGGTAAAACCTTCTTTTAATCCAGTAAAAAATTTTGATTGGATAGTATTATGGTGATGTAAAATGTGAAAACGATATTCACACAAAGCTGAAATAATAAAAGAGAACGAATTAATCAGCATACCATATCTAAATCCAAATTGATGGATAACAAAGACGGAAGCTAGCGGTGCTCCAACTCCAACAATCTCAGCCACTATTTTAGAAATAGAGTTATAGGTAAAGATTCCATCGCTGGAAAGAAGGTCTTTTATAATAGCCTTATAAGCTGGACCGTTAAAACTAAATAAAATAGCCAGTAATATATTGACAACAACCAATATCCAGATATTTTGCGGATTATAAAATAAAAATAGTAAGAAAGTTGCAATTGCAGCAATCACATCTGTTAGAATGAGCATACGTTTTCTATCGCTAAAATCAGCAACATATCCTGCAAATAGATTAAATAGTAAGCGAACAATGGATTCGCTAGACTGATAAAGCATCATAAAGAATGAGGATTGAACGGTAAGATTTGCGATTAATAGTTTATTGGCATAATCAAAAATAATATTACCCAAGTTTGTTGTTTGTCCCCTGATAATCAGTAGTAGGATATTTTTATTCTCTTTGTTCATACTTATATTCCTCAAGTAGCTCGTTTATGAGTGTAAATTCCTTCTCATTCTTTACACTAGTAGTGATGAGATAGCGTAAATCATCTAGTGAATGAGCAGGACAGTTTATCTTTTCAGGATATTCTCTAAAAAATTCGATAGGGATAGGGAGCTTTGGAGGAGCTTGATGATGGCCATTCTGAAAAATAGCTAAAGTCAGTGCAATTTTACTGGGCGATGTTGGAATCTCTGCTGGTATAGAAACACTATTTATAAGGTTCCAGTAAGTATCTAGGATATCAATTTGAAAGGCACATTTGATAAGCAAAGGAATATTTCCTCCACCAAACCGCTTTCCAATTTCACAAAAGCTTACCTCATCTGTAGTGGAGTTATAAAAGAACTCTGCATGGAAAGGATGTATTTTCTCAGTTCCTAAACTGTCCAATACTTTTTGGGTCTCAGTTTTTAATCGTTGAATGAAGAGGGGATTATTATAGTGAGAGTTTGTACGGACGATATTGATGAAGGTTGTTTTAATATCTAGGATATTTCCTATATATTCATGTGTAAAAAAGTATTGGATTTTTCCATTAATAGCTATACCATCACAAGTAAACATGGTATCAAATTGTTCCTGACTTTCTAAAAGAAAATTCTCAGCTGTATAATACTCTGGTATTTGAGAGATAATATGAATATCTTTGCCAGAAGCTTCACATCTAGGTTTAATCAGAAAGGTATTAGGAAGACTATCATTTGGGTTCAATAGTTGAGGCTGACTGATTTGTTCACTCAGCTGAGTGCGCATGATTTTCTTGTCTTTATAAGTATAAGCGATTTTCCAAGCCTCTTTATCGGAGGTAAAAAGCGATTTTAAGATACCGACAATATGCATGAGTCCTTCATCTAGTGTGAAAATATCCTCTATGTTCTGTATATCTTTGAAAAAAAAGAGTAGATTAATTTGGCTAAAATCATCTATACAAAAAATTTGGTTCTTTAAAAATCCAACTGAAAGATAATTTTTTTCTTGTCTGCTAGGACAGATAATACCTAAATTTTCTTTTGCTTTAATACCAATACTTGCAGGAGAAAAGCGATAAATAAAATATTTCATTTCTTATACCTCGTGTTTTCTAACACCCAAGTCTCAGCTCCTAAGAGATTGTTTTTTGTTTCTCGGAATGTTGAACCATGACAAGAAAAACCGACAACAGCATCTGCACTGTGAAAAGCAGAATGCAACTGTTTACCAATTTGCGTGTAAGTAATATAGTCAAAGATAGAATACTGTTCTTTTATCGTTTCCGTTAGTTCTGGGAGTTGTTGGATGACTCCTTCCTTTTTGGCAGTTAGGAGCCAGCCAGTAACTGGAAATACGGTTGGAAGTATGGTTAAGGTGTCATTACAGATGGCTGTCAAGAGAAGCTCAAGTGGATTGTAGGTCAGTTTATATTGTAGATTTTGACGAATCCGTGCACCACCAATGCGTGAAGCAATTTCCAAAAAAATGATTTCGTGTCCATCGTAAAACACCTCTAAGTGAAAAAGAAATGTTCCGTCTGGGTAGAGTTTTTTAGACAGTTCAGAGGCGTAATCAACAAGTTTTTTGAAATGTTTTGAAGTGTGATCCAAGGAAACTCCCGCAGCTGAAATTCCTTCTTTAATTAGCAAGGGATTGAAGATATATTGGGACGGTTCACAATAAATGATATTTCCATGCGATACAAATCCATCTATGTGATAAACATCTGAATAAATATATTCTTGAACCAATACAGTCTTATCTCCCCAAAAGTTATCGGAATCAAAAGGACTTAAGTCGTTATCACTTTTTAAGTGGAAAGTGTCAACAGAACCAGCTCCATCCAAAGGTTTTAGAATAATATCTCCATGTTGTTTGAAAAAGTTTTTCAATTCCGCATAAGATGATATTTTCCAAGAATGGGGGATTTTAAAACCTAGTTCACTGACTTTCTGTGTCATTTTGTCTTTATCACGGAAAGTTTTAGCTTGACTGACTGATTGACCCTTAATATGAAATTGTTCTCGTAATTCTGCAGCCAATACCATATCAAACTCATCTAAAGCAACAATCGCATCGAAATGAGATTGTTGTAGGATTCCTTGTGAGGTTTCTTTTCTCTTTTCAGGATAATGTTGGGTAGTAACTAGAGTGACATTGGTTGGTTTATTCGTTTCAAATGATTCTACTTTGCTATCATCAATCAGGAGTGTATAGTGATGATTTTTGGAAAGACAAGAGTAAATATCGGTGTAAGTTTCACGATAGGGGTGTAAGATAAGTAATTTTGCCATGATTATTTATAACTTTCTATTGGATTTTGATAGAGGTTTTTATGCGAATCTCTATAATAAGCAAAGTTGCTCGGCAACTCAGGTAGTTTGTAAGTGGGATCAATCTGATTTTTGTAGAGTTTATAAGGAATAGCTAATGTCTGATAGGCATAATCTGCCCCCATTGTATCCCTACTCTTTTTGACTTTCTTTAATGCTTTATTGATATTCCGAGAATATTCCTTGTACTGTTTTAGCAATTCGATTTTAATCGTTGAAAACTCATTTAAGACGTCCTCTAGTGAGATATTATGAATATCACATTCCAAAAAGATTTCTCTAGCTAGTTTTTTTAGGGCATAGCTGTGTCTATGATTGCCAAATGTTCCAATTTCCGGGAATAAAATGGTTAAAGCTTCTAGTTGACTGATGAAAAAATGCGTCAGTTCATGACTACTAGAAAATTTATATAACTTATTGTAGGTGGCTAGAAAATTTTGCGACTCGTAAATAGATTTCGCTTGTTCACGAATCATATCTAATCTTAAAGGGAAAAGAACACTGTCTATTTGTGATTGAAGTCCTCCTTGATAATTTATCAGCACAAAATTTGCCAGAGTCACTAGACCGTTATGGTATTGGACGCAAATTTTAATGTAGTAGTGATTTCCAGACAAGGGAACATCACATCGTAGACGTTCTTTATCAATTTCGATAATATGGTTGGTAACTTTGTACAGTTGCTCAAGAGCATCAGTAATTTTGGGACAGATAATGTAAATATCATCAAAAGGAATCCATTTATTTAAAAACTTAGTAATAAAAGTTTCAATAATTTGTCCATATTTCTCTTCATAGAATGAAAATAAACTAATTAACGTTTGGCATGGGGTAGAGATAGGGTTTACTAAGTTAGCAGGGTAGACATTTCGGAAACAAACTTGTTCTTTTACATATAAACCATCTTTCTTTTCTTTAAAATACTCTAGCTCATCTTGAATTGGTGAAAAAGTAAATAAGTTCTTTTCTTCTCTTATCAAAGGCGATGATGGGAGAGTCTGAGCTTTAAAGATACGTTGTAAATCGTCACTATAAGTATTCTTTACCATTGATTTTACCTCGGCTATCGACTTTGTTGATTGCAAATGGTTTGTTGGGTGTATCTAATAGATAATCCTTGTTAATTTCTTTTACAATGTGTTTAGATATATCTGCAATTAGCTTGACAGAGGGATGTCTCCCATCTTCTTGGAAAGGATGATTATTTTTTTCGACATAGTATTTGAATAGTTCATATTCAGGAAAGTAATAGTCGTACCCTAATTTCATAATAGCATCTTTGATAATCCGATAATTTTCAGTTGTAGCTAGATGAAGATTATGAAACTTTTCAGAAGCTTTAAGAAGTACATAGGGGATTGAAAATTGAATCTTAATGTCAGGATTGATAAGGTGCACGATTCGCATAATTTCCTTAGAAAAGTTAAGAATATCGTCGGAGGATAGATAAACATTTTTAATCTCTGGGTTGAAAAACTGATTTCTTGGAATTATGTTCATTACGTGTTTAGACTTAGACCACATTTCAACGGATCCGAGAGAGACGATTAGTAAATCTGATTCAGTTATTGCTCTCTTAACACAAGTATCAATCTGTAAATTTTCGTTTATGACCTTTTTAAAACTCTCTGAACGATTCCAAAAACGAACTTCATCATAAAATACTTTTTGTTTGGTATCTATCGAGATATGATGATTCAATTCAAATGCAATGATTTCTAAATCCTTTAGTAAGGATGGTGCATTAAAAATGGTATCATAAGGAGAAAAAGTTTTAATTTGACTGTTGGAAAAATAGTCAATTCCAAGGGCTAGATTTTGAGCAGTGCATGCACCTAAGAAACAAGTTGTCTTGGGAAGATATGTCAGAAATTTCGTAGATTTCTTTAATGAGTAAAAGTGTAGGTTATCCATAAATCTCTCCTTTATATCCTAATGAACATAATACCTTTTGTATGTTTCCGAATCCGTGAAGAACAGTGTCAAAATTTGATAGCATCACTTTATCAAGATGAACTTGAATGATTCCCATCAAGATAGCCATACCTGCACATGTATCATTTAAATGATACATTTTTAAATTTGTGTCAATATCTAATAGTTTGTCTTGTGTTTTTAATGCACCGTTACTCAAAACTTTTATTCTAATTCCCAATTTGTGTAATTCTGCAATATGATTGGTTCTTTGAATAAATACTTCATCAAATAGGATGGATGATATATTGTGAAAGGCTAAAAATTCTGATAGAATAGGACCTAAATCACTTGTAATAAATGGTGCAGCACCTAAACGTAAAAATTCAAAGTACTCGGACTCTATTTGAGATGCTTTTTTGAACTGAATTGTGTGTTTGTCTTCAATGATATTTAGTCCTAATTTTGTAAAAAGGTCAATGTAACTTTGAGGAATATCTCTGATAAATACATTGTCAAAAATGGTATTTTCTAACTCATCCCAGAATAGCAAGACATAGGATACAAGCATAGACATATCGGGAGGTAATGTGATTTCTGCATCTTTAATTTCAATAGAATCTACTTTGGAAATGACAATTTTATCAGATGTTAGATATTGCACTGTACGATTAGTTGAAGACTCTAGTAATGTAATGAGATAGGACACAGTAGGGTCTGGTGATAGACCGTTGATTCGAATTTCGTTTGGATAAAAGTAAGCCAAGCTAATAGCGTTGAAAAAAGCTCCCACACTCTTGCTACCATCTGCGTAACAATTTAAGGATATGTTTTTATTTAGCAAGTCATTCTTCTCAGAATAAAAGATTTTATTCTCTTCTTGATAGGTATAGCTCGCTACGGTGGAGAGAATATCAAGGTGTAAGTCAATAGGTCTGAAACAAAAATCGTCTCCTCCAGGAAATGCAAATAAAAGATGGTGATATCGATAAGTCAAAGCTGTTATAGTACCAATGCTAGCTCTACTAATTTTATTGAGAGATGTAATATCTGTAGGCATCCTTTTAGAGCTAACCTCGATAGTATCTTCATAGGTGAAAGAATCAGACCACTCATTCTTTCCAAATTCATAGAGTATATTTAGAAAATCAAAGGCAGTAGGGCAGTTTCTAATTATTAACTTGTTTTTATTCAAAAATAAGCAAGATAATAGAATATGAACGCCGATAACTTTATCTCCTTCGATTTTGACGTGAAGCTTTTGAGTGCTGGTAGCTTCAGTCTGCTCTTGTCTTTGTAATTTTAAATTAAAATGCTTGGGTACAACGCCATCTGATATTTTAGATATGCTTTCTTTAGTTAAAGCACTTGGTTGATTTAAACTAACTTCTAAATCTTCGAAGGATATTTCTAGTAGCTTTGCATAAGCTATTAAGTCTCTAACATTGATATCACGAGAGTCATTTTCCCAATTTGAAATAGCCTGTCGGCTTAGTTTTAATTGATTTGCTACAAATTCTTGAGTAAACCCCATTGCTAATCTACGTTGCTTTAGAAAGTCACCAATCATAGGCGTATGCCTCCCTTATGTTAATTTAATTCTTATTATACTCGCATCAAAATAAATTTCAAGAATTTTCAGGCAACAATTTGTTGCGTAGCATGATGATCTAATATCTTCAGTAAACGGGCACACTTGTTTATGTCTAGGAGGGACTGATGCGTCAGTTCTCCCGTTTTTATTTATGTGACTATTAGTCCGTCTCGCTCCGTTAGGTGCGAGACAAAAAAACCACCCGCTATGCGGGTGCGCGTCGAAGGTTATACCCAAAAAACTCCGAACGCGATACAATAAAGGTGTCCAAGCCAATTGTAAAGCGAAAGGAGAAAAATATGGCACAAAAGGCTCATAGTTTATCGCACACAAAGTGGCACTGTTCTATCACATTGTGTTCACCCCTAAGTATAGACGAAAAGTCATCTATAATCAATATCGAAGTAGTTTAGGCGAAATATTTCATCGCTTGTGTAGTTATAAAGGAGTTGAAATTATCGAGGGTCACTTAATGCCAGACCATGTACATATGTTAGTCAGTATTCCACCGAGGATAAGTGTTTCAAGTTTCATGGGGGATTTAAAAGGTAAAAGTGCACTCATGATGTTTGACAAACACGCCAATCTCAAGTACAAGTTTGGGAATCGGCATTTCTGGGCGGAAGGTTATTATGTAAGTACGGTGGGACTCAATGAAGCCACAATTAAGAAATATATTCAAGATTAAAGAAATTATCCAGTGGATGATTTCTTCACGAGTATGAAAATTTGAGAACGAGTAAAGCATGATATAGCACTAGATAAATTGAGTGTAAAAGAATATGAGGATCCCTTTAGGGATAGTGGTAAGTAATACTAAAGCCTCTTTATACTCTTCGAAAATCTCTTCAAACCACGTCAACATTGCCTTGCCGTATATATGTGACTGACTTCGTCAGTCTTATCTACAACCTCAAAACAGTGTTTTGAGCAACCTGCGGCCAGTTTCCTAGTTTGCTTTTTGATTTTCATTGAGTATTAAGAGGCAAGTGACGAGTCAAGAGCAATAAGGTTTGAACAACGTGAAAGCCAGCGTCTTTAGGCGCTGGCTGGTAATTTGGGCTTATAGCCCTAGTGCAAGCCACCTATTTGACGGGTGGTCATGATTCTAAACGACCATCTTGACGATAGGCGATATCTGGTTGCCAAGTCCATTTGGCACCGAATTTTTCAAGTAAGTCAAAGCTGGCTTGAGGTCCCATGCTTCCAGCTTTATAATCATAAAGTGGGGCACCATTTTCAGCCCAGAGCTCTTCGATACGGTCAATCAATTTCCATGACGCACCAACTTCATCCCAGTGGCTAAAGTTAGTTGAGTTGTTATTTAAGACATCATAAATCAATTTCTCGTATGGTTCTGGAGAAGCACCAGTTGCGGTCGCGTCTGTACGGTAATCCAGTGAGTTAGGAGCCAAGTTAAATTCTTCTCCTACTTGCTTCCCATTTAGGCTAAGAGAGAAGCCTTCTGTTGGTTGGATATAGATGGTCAAAATGTTTGGAGCAAGTGGTTCTCCAAAGATAGAGTCCATTTGTTTAAAGACGATGTTGACATGAGTTCCTTTTTCAGTCAGACGTTTACCAGTACGGAAGAAGAAAGGAACACCATGGAAGCGATCGCTGTCTACAAAGAAAGCACCAGATGCAAAGGTTTCAGTTGTTGATTCTGGATTTACATTTGGCTCGCTACGATAAGAAATGTATTTCATGCCATCAATCTTACCAGAACGGTATTGACCACGGATAAAGTGTTCTTTAAGTTCTTCATCAGTTGGATGATAGAGGTTTTTAAAGACCTTAATCTTTTCAGCACGAATTTCATCTTTTGTGAAACTTGCTGGTTTGTCCATTGCAAGGAGGGAAAGCAGTTGGAGTGTATGGTTTTGTACCATGTCACGGAGGGCACCAGATTGGTCATAGTAGCCACCACGCTCTTCTACACCCAAGCGCTCCGCAAAGGTAATTTGAACATTGTCGATAAAGTCCTTGTTCCAAACGTTTTCAAAAATCAAGTTTGCAAAGCGAACTGCAAAGATACTTTGGATCATTTCCTTACCAAGATAATGGTCAATACGGAAAATTTGTTCTTCGTCAAATGTCGCTAGGAGTTCATCATTTAACTTGCTTGCAGTTGCGTAATCTGTACCAAATGGCTTCTCAACGATTAAACGTTCAAAACCTTTACCGTCCACAATGTTTTCAGACTTGAGGTGCTTAGCAATGGTTCCAAAGAACTGAGGTGCCATAGACAAGAAGAAGAGCTTGTTGTGTTCAGCTTGGTACTTGTCATTTAATTCAGCCTGCAATTGACGTAGAGCAATGTAGTGTTCTGTATCATTGACATCATGACTTTGATAGTAGAAGTGACTAGCGAATTCCTGAGCCTGTTCGGTACTATCTGCCAAATCAAGGATAGATTCGACTACAACAGATTCAAAATATTCCTTGCTCCAAGGACGACGAGCAGTTCCAATAACGGCAAAGTGCTCGGAAAGATTGCCGGATTTATATAGTCTAAATAGGGAAGGGTAGAGCTTGCGTTTAGCCAGGTCTCCACTCGCACCGAAAATTGTAACAATAACCTTAGATGACATCTAGCTACCTAATTTCTATTTTTATTCCTAGTCTTGCTAGGTATGAGGAAATCTCATTTCATAAACTTAATTCTAACATAATTTTCCTAAAAATCAAAAAATCCAATACGAGATAGAAAAAAACTGCAAGGAAATCCTTACAGTTTGAGTTTAGACGTTTAAGACCTTGTCCAAGAAATCTTTCAGACGTGGGTGTTGTGGGTTGTCAAAGATTTGATCAGGTGTTCCGTCTTCAAGGAATTCACCATCTGCAGTAAAGATAACGCGGTTAGCAACCTGACGAGCAAACCCCATCTCATGGGTTACGATAATCATGGTCATACCTTGTTTAGCCAAGTCTTTCATAACGTTTAGTACGTCTCCGACCATTTCAGGGTCAAGGGCAGAAGTTGGTTCATCAAAGAGCATGATGTCTGGATTCATTGCTAGTCCACGAGCGATGGCCACACGTTGTTTTTGACCACCTGATAGGCTATCTGGGTTAGCATTAGCTTTATCTGCTAGACCAACCTTTTCAAGCAATTCCATTCCCAATTTCTCAGCTTCTTCTTTGGTCATTCGTTTGTGTTCAATAGGAGCAAAGGTAATATTGTCCAATACAGACATATGAGGGAAGAGGTTGAAGTGTTGGAAAACCATCCCGATGTTTTCACGGACGTGGTCAACGTTGGTTGTTTTTTCAGTTAAGTCATAACCGTTCACAGTGATGTGACCGCTCGTAACTTCTTCTAGAAGGTTGAGGCTACGAAGAAAAGTTGACTTACCAGAACCTGAAGGCCCGATGATACAGACAACGTCTCCTTCGTAGAATTTAGTTGTAATCCCTTTTAGGACCTTATTTTTTCCATATTGCTTGTGTAAATCATTTACATCAATTTTTAATTTTGCCATTAACGAATCCTCTTTTCTAAGCGTTTCGCTAGTTTAGTCAAAAGTGTGATAATTACAAGATAGAAGATAGCAAGGATTGCATACATCTTGAAACTTTGGTAGTTACGGGCAATGATAATCTTACCAGTTTGGAAGAGTTCAACCAAACCGATAGCAGATACGATAGTTGTATCTTTAAGAGCGATAACGAATTGGTTAACAAAGTTTGGCAACATCAATTTAGTTGCTTGTGGCAAGATAATCTTACGCATGGTTTTTCCATAAGAAATCCCCAAGCTTCGGCTGGCTTCCATTTGTCCAACTGGAACGGCCTGAATACCACCACGAACAATCTCAGCGATATAAGCAGCTGCATTGAGCGATAGGGCAATGGTACCAGCAACAAAGTCGTTAATTGGACTTTGTTGGCCTGTGATGGACTCGATAAAGTTTGGAATTCCCCAGAAGATGAAGGCTGCAAGAATCATCAATGGAATACCACGAATAACGTCAACGAAAATCTCAGAGATGACGCGAAGAGATTTGTATGGGCTAACGCTAAACATACCAAAGATAATCCCGATGACAATGGCAATAGCAAATGAGATAAGAGCTAGAGCAAGAGTGATACCAAGACCGCTAAGGAGTTGTTTGTAGTTGTTTTGAAGCAAGCCCCAGATTGTTGTTTCGTCAACAGTGCTTGTTGAAGCAGCTGAAGATTCGCTAGCTAGGTATTTGTCAAGAATCTTTTGAAATTCACCGTTTGCTTTAAGGTTTGCAAGTCCGTTGTTGAACATTTCAATCAATTCTGGATTTGCACCTTTTTTAACAGCAAAGGCTGTTTCACCGATTGGAGTTCCAGCGATTGGGGTTTTCAATTTTTGTCCTTGGCTGATAGAATATTTGAGAACAGGTTCATCATCCATAACGGCATCAATGGCACCAGTATTTAAACTGTCATACATTGATGAACCATCAGCGAAGGTTTTAATTTGATAACCGTATTTGCTTTGATTTTCTGTTAGGAAGGTTTGAGAAGCAGTTCCGTTTTTAACACCGACCGTCTTCCCTTTCAAATCTTCATAAGAAGCAATGGTGCTTGATTCTTTGACGCCGAGGATTGTGTTTGCAGTGTAGTATGAATCTGAGAAATCAAAAGTCGCCTTACGAGCATCTGTGACAGACATACCAGCAATGATACCATCTGCTTGACCAGCTTGGACAGCGTTAATAGCGGCATCGAAACCAGGGTTGGTAATTTCAATTTCAAAACCTTGGTCTTTAGCGATGGCCTTAATCAATTCCATATCAATACCAGTAAATTGGTTGCTTGAGTTTTGGAAAACAAAAGGTGCAAAAGAAGAATCGCTGGCAATGATGTATTTAGCTTTAACAGGAATAGCTTTTAAGCCTGCTAGAGTAGTTGTAGTTGGCACTGCTGAAGATGATGAAGCAGTCCATTTCTTGATGATTTTATCAAGACTACCATCTTTTTTCATTTCAGCCAAGGCTTGGTTAAATTCAGTAACCAGGTGCTCGTATTTGCTTCCTTTTTTTACACCGAAAGCAAAGCTACCTACAGCTTCCCCATCCATTTCGATATGGAGGTCTTGACCTTGGTTGATGGCATACTCGATAACAGGTTTATCATCCATCATAGCATCAATGGCACCAGCACTTAAGCTGTTGTTCATCAAATCACTAGTGTCAAATGTTTTAATAGTAAAGCCGTATTTATCTTTAATCGTTTCTAGGAAACGTTGAGCGGCTGTTCCGTTTTTAACACCAACAGTTTTACCAGACAATTGGTCGTACTTGCTAATCTTGTGTGCCTTTGTAGTTGCAATGACAACTTTTGTATCATAGTAAGTATCAGACATGGTGAAAACTTTTTCACGTTCTTTCGTCTTTGTCATCCCTGCCATGATAGCGTCAGCTTGACCAGCTTGAACCGCATTAACCGCTGCGTCAAATCCAGGATAGGACATCTGAATGTTCCAGCCTTTAATCTCAGCGACTTTGTTGATAATGTCAACATCAATTCCTTTATAAGTCTGATCTGAATCTTTAAACTCAAAAGGTGCATAGGCGGTATCAGAAACAATCTTAATCGTTTCTGCCTTCACAATACCTAATGAGAAAATTGGGAATAAAATTAGCAAAAATGCTAGAAATTTTTTCTTCATTTTTAGTCTCCTTTTCCGAATATTTTCCCATTATATCAGAAAAAGTAAAAAAAGGCAAATTTTTATATTTTTGTGTCAGAAAATGTAACATAGGTTATTTCTTTTCTTTCTTGAATTGCTACTATAAAGTGCTATAATAATAGTATATATATAGAAAAAAAGAGGACAGGGATATGAAGAACAAAAGAATATTTAATGACTTCCAAGCTTCAAAAATGAGTTTAAACATTTACACAAGTCCCTTGTTAGCCTTTGTTTTTGTCTTCATAGGAGAGTTTGTGGCTTATACTCTGTACGGTATTAGTTTGTTAGCTCTCATCGGACTTGCTAGAAATTTTGGAGAGGCTGGTCAAAATCTTGCAAGCTACTTGCAGACCTTGCAGCAGAGCTTGATGGATAAAACAAGTGACTTTCATTTAATTTTAGAATTGCTGGCCTTTGGTTTTGTTCTTAACACTGTGTTTAGATGGACTAGAAAAGTTGAGAAAAGACCTATTCGAACTTTAGGATTTTATAGAGAGAATTTCCTCAGCAATCTTCTTAAAGGATTTGGCCTAGGCCTGGCACTTTTTCTTCTTACCTTGTTAGTTTTAGTAGCCTTAGGGCAATATCGTTTGGAGTCCATTCGATTGAATCCTTATTCACTTACTTTTGTTGTCTTTACTATCCCATTTTGGATTTTACAGGGGACAACAGAAGAAGTGGTAGCCCGTGCTTGGCTCCTTCCTCAATTGGCCTCAAGAACCAATCTAAAACTAGCTGTTCTTATATCTAGCCTATTCTTTACCCTGCTCCATATGGGCAATTCTGGTATCACCCCTCTATCTCTAGTGAATCTCTTTTTATTCGGAGTTGCCATGTCACTTTACCTTCTCAAAACAGATACAGTTTGGGGTGTAGCAGGTATTCATGGCGCCTGGAATTTTGCTCAGGGAAATCTCTTTGGGATTTTAGTTAGTGGTCAACCATCAGGAACGTCTCTGATGACCTTTTTACCACAAGGCAATCAAGGCTGGCTATCAGGTGGTTCTTTTGGGATTGAAGGTTCTATCATGACAAGTTTAGTCTTGTTACTTTTGATTTTCTATCTTGCTCATCAATTAAAGAAAGAAAATGAAAGGATGTGACTTCGTTCCGTCCTTTTCTTCGTGAAAATGATATAAGTGTGCTAAAATAGGAATAGCACATCGAGAGAGGATTCTTATGATTAACCGCATTACAGATAATCAATTTAAACTAGTATCAAAATATCAACCATCAGGAGACCAACCTCAAGCTATCGAGCAGTTGGTAGATAATATCGAGGGGGGCGAAAAAGCTCAGATTCTCATGGGGGCGACTGGAACAGGGAAGACCTATACTATGAGTCAGGTCATTTCCAAAGTCAATAAACCCACTCTAGTTATTGCCCACAATAAGACTCTGGCAGGACAACTTTATGGGGAGTTTAAGGAATTTTTCCCTGAAAATGCTGTTGAGTATTTTGTTTCCTACTATGACTATTACCAACCTGAGGCCTATGTCCCTTCTAGTGATACCTATATTGAAAAGGACAGCTCTGTCAATGATGAGATTGACAAACTCCGCCACTCAGCGACTTCAGCTCTTTTGGAGCGTAATGATGTTATCGTCGTGGCTTCTGTCTCTTGTATCTATGGTTTGGGTTCTCCTAAGGAATACGCTGATAGCGTCGTTAGTCTCCGTCCAGGCCTTGAAATTTCTCGTGATAAACTCTTGAATGACTTGGTAGATATCCAGTTTGAACGCAATGATATTGATTTCCAACGGGGAAGATTTCGTGTTCGTGGGGATGTGGTGGAGATTTTCCCAGCTTCCCGTGATGAGCATGCCTTTCGAGTAGAATTTTTTGGAGACGAAATTGACCGTATCCGTGAGGTTGAGGCTCTGACAGGTCAGGTGTTGGGAGAAGTGGATCATTTGGCGATTTTCCCTGCGACTCACTTTGTGACCAATGACGACCACATGGAAGTTGCCATTGCAAAGATTCAAGCAGAATTAGAAGAGCAACTAGCTGTCTTTGAGAAGGAAGGTAAATTACTTGAAGCTCAGCGTTTGAAGCAGCGGACAGAGTATGATATCGAAATGCTGCGTGAGATGGGCTATACCAACGGGGTTGAGAACTATTCACGTCACATGGATGGACGGAGTGAGGGTGAGCCTCCTTACACGCTTCTCGACTTCTTCCCAGATGATTTCTTAATTATGATTGACGAGAGTCACATGACTATGGGGCAGATCAAGGGTATGTACAATGGTGACCGTTCGCGTAAGGAAATGCTGGTAAATTATGGTTTCCGTTTGCCGTCTGCTCTGGACAATCGTCCTCTCCGTCGTGAAGAGTTTGAGAGTCATGTTCATCAGATTGTTTACGTTTCAGCGACACCAGGTGACTATGAAAATGAACAGACCGAGACCGTGATTGAGCAAATCATTCGTCCGACAGGGCTATTGGATCCTGAGGTGGAAGTACGTCCAACTATGGGACAGATTGATGACCTCTTAGGTGAAATCAATGCCCGTGTTGAGAAGAATGAGCGTACCTTTATCACCACTTTGACCAAGAAAATGGCAGAGGACTTAACCGACTACTTCAAGGAAATGGGCATCAAGGTCAAGTATATGCACTCAGATATCAAGACTTTAGAGCGGACAGAGATTATCCGTGACCTGCGCTTGGGTGTCTTTGACGTCTTGGTCGGAATCAACCTCCTTCGTGAAGGGATTGACGTTCCTGAAGTGAGCCTCGTAGCGATTCTCGATGCTGACAAGGAAGGTTTCCTTCGTAATGAACGTGGTCTTATCCAGACCATTGGACGTGCTGCACGTAATAGCGAAGGCCATGTCATCATGTATGCGGACACAGTTACTCAGTCTATGCAACGTGCCATTGATGAAACGGCCCGCCGTCGGAAAATCCAGATGGCCTATAATGAAGAACATGGTATCGTTCCACAAACCATTAAGAAAGAAATCCGAGACCTGATTGCCGTAACCAAGGCGGTTGCTAAGGAAGAGGACAAGGAAGTCGATATCAACAGCCTCAACAAGCAAGAGCGCAAAGAACTAGTCAAGAAACTGGAAAAACAAATGCAAGAAGCTGTCGAAGTGCTTGACTTTGAACTGGCAGCTCAGATTCGTGATATGATGCTGGAAGTCAAGGCCTTGGATTAGGGGAATTTTATGAATATTTTAGTTATCAATGGACATCCTGATAAAGAAAGCTACTGTCAAGCAATTTTTCAAACGATTGTAGAAAATATAGACTCAAAGAGACATGAACTTGAAGTGATTAATCTTAATGAGGAAGAGTTTGATCCTGTTTTACGTTATGGTTATCGACAAAGGATGGAGGACGATCCGTTTATTCTACGCTCTCAAGAATTAATCCAGTGGGCAGATCATTTCATTTTTGTTTATCCTATTTGGTGGAGTAGCATGCCTAGTCTATTGAAGGGGTGGATTGATCGTGTTTTTACGCCAGGCATTACATACTCTGCAAATAATCGAGGAAGCTTTATTTTGAACTACTTGAGAGGTAAACAGTTCAAAAAATTACTAAAAGGAAAAACAGCTAGTATCTATGCAACCTCCATGGCACCAACTTGGTGGTACAAAGTATTTTCAGGTCCGATTAACATTCCAGATAGTTATGGAATATCAGTATTAAAGAATGCTGTATTGAATCACTGTGGCATAAAAACAAAGAGGGTTTCAATCTTGGGAGAGTTAGGCCGTGAAGTAAATACAAGTTCAACAAGACAAAAATTTCTACAAAAAGTAGCAAAGGAAGTCATGGTGTTGAATTAAGGAGAAGAAAATAAATGACGATTATGATCAAACAGATGGAAACTCCTGAAGAGATAGAAGGTAAGTCCCTCGTTCATTGGCAGACGTGGAGAGAGGCTTATGACGATCTTTTGCCTGCAGAATTTCAGGAGACGATGACATTAGAAAGATGTCGATTCTTCAGTCAAAAGTATCCAGAAAATACATTGATTGCGATAGATGGCGTGAAGGTAGTTGGTTTTATCAGTTATGGCAACTTTCGTGATGAGACTATTCAAGCTGGTGAAATTATTGCTTTATATGTTTTAAAAGACTATTATGGAAAAGGTATCGCACAAAAGTTAATGAAAGCAGCTTTGACTGCTCTTGATCATTTTTCTGAAATTCTTTTATGGGTATTGAAAGATAATAAGCGAGCCATTGCTTTCTATCAAAAAATGGGTTTTACTTTTGATGGACAAGAAAAGATGCTTGAACTTGGAAAGCCTATAAAGGAAAAACGGATGGTATTTTATTCTAAATAATTTTAAAAAGTAGAAGCTAATGGTACTGGTACCAATTCTGAAAATGTAATAAATTAGAAAGTGAGTCTATGTATGTCTCGAGCACAATTAACGATTTTAACAAATATTTGTCTGATTGAAGACCTCGAAACCCAGCGCGTGGTGATGCAGTATCGCTCTCCTGAAACCAATCGCTGGTCTGGTTATGCTTTTCCAGGAGGCCATGTAGAAAATGGCGAGTCTTTCGCAGAGTCTGTCATTCGTGAAATCTATGAAGAAACAGGATTGACTATCCAAAATCCTCAACTTGTCGGCATTAAAAATTGGCCACTAGATACAGGTGGGCGCTATATAGTCATTTGTTATAAGGCGACTGAGTTCTCTGGTACTCTTCGCTCTTCAGATGAAGGAGAAGTTTCTTGGGTGCAAAAAGACCAGATTCCAAACTTGGATCTGGCTTATGATATGCTACCTTTGATGGAGATGATGGAAGCTCCTGACAAGTCTGAATTTTTCTACCCTCGCCGTACAGAAGACGATTGGGAAAAGAAAATCTTCTAGTCTTTTACTAAATAACCAAGTTTATCCAAGGCCTCCTCGATATAGTGGAGGTCTTGTTGTGTCTCCTGTCTAATAGTAATAGAAGATTAGGAAAAAAGTATATATACTTGCTAAAATTAAATGCTAAATGCTAAATTCCCAAACGAAGTTCCGCTGTTAGTAGAAGTGGAAGTTAGTCTGATAAAAATCCTAAAAACCAGTGGAATTCCGTGTCAG
>NZ_PNGD01000001.1:91325-226068 GCF_002871495.1 Streptococcus sp. UMB0029 | reverse complement strand
CCATATGAATCTTTCTAATGAGTTGTTTTGTCGCTTTTCATTATAGATCTTATGGGACTTTTTTTCTACACAAAAATAGGCTCCATAAGATCTATAGGGGATTTACCCACTACAAATATTATAGAGCCCAAAAAAATCGCGGTTTAAATCGCGATTTTTTTATAATTTTTCGTTGATGAAGCGGATAAACTGATTCCACCAAACTTTTAAGAAGAAGGCTTTTTCAACATTCTTTTCTGCTAGCATTTCGAAACTAGGACGTTCTGTGGTAATGTAACCTTGACCAATCAAGTCCTTGTCTTCATAAGTCAAATGGCCAACCACTGTTCCAGCTTCAAGTGGTGCTGGGATTGCCTTGGAATCAGGTGTGAATTGAACAGATTTGGAAGATTGATTCCCAACACGTTCAATTAGAGTGATATCATCTTTGGCAACAGCAGTGACAGCATCTTCTTTTCCATCTTGTACAGGGACTTTGCTATCTTGGTAGGTATCGCCTTTTTGAACGATTTTACGAAGCGTGAATGTAGAAGAGATATAATCCATTAGTGACGATGTAGCTGTGAAGCGAGCGTAAGGATTATTGTCCTGATGGTCTGCATTTAAGACGACTGTGATGACTCTCATCCCTTTTTCGACAGTAGTACCAACAAAAGATTCACCAGCTTTGTCTGTTGTTCCTGTCTTGAGGCCATCAAAACCACCGCGATGAGCAGGCATGCCTTCTAACATGTAGTTAGTCGAAGTGATTGTCATTCCAGCAAAAGTAGAAGAAGGTTTTTTTGTGATTTCCAAGACTTGTGGGTATTTTTTGATGAGGTTGCGAGCAACAATAGCGACATCATAAGCACTAAGCTTATTTTCCTCATCTTTTTTAGAACCTGGGTAAATGTTATCTCCTAGAGTTTCATTGTTAAGACCTGTCGTATTGACAACAGTGGCATCCTGAATTCCCCATTCCAAGAGTTTTGCCCGCATCATATCGACGAAATCTTTTTCTGAGCCAGCAATTTTCTCAGCTAAGGCAATGGCTGCGCTGTTAGCACTAGATACTAATGTTGCTTCAAGTAGTTGTTCGACAGTATAATTACGAGCCTCCATAGGAACGTTACTTGCTTCAGAATTTGTTGTCAATCGATAAGGATAATCTGAAATATCTACAGGAGTTGATAAGGTGATTGTTCCTTTATCTAATGCCTCATAAACAAGGTAGACTGTCAGTAGTTTTGTAATAGAAGCGATTTCGACTGGCTGGGTTGCATCTTTCTCATAGAGAATTTTACCAGTATTTGCCTCAACAGCAATGGCATGTTTTGCAGCAATATTAAAATCTTGAGCAGCAACAGTAGATGCAGAGCCAATCACGGATAAGCTTAGTAGAGTTAAAATGATTTTTTTCATAGTAAGTTTATTCTAACATAAAGAAAAAAATATTCCCAGTTTCACGATAGAAGAAAGAAGCTTTTTTGAAAGTGTGGTAAAATAGATGAATGGAGGTATCCCATGTTTCGTAAGAATAAATTATTTTTTTGGACCAGTGAGATTTTACTATTAACCATCATCTTTTATTTATGGAGACAGATGGGGGGGATTATAACGCCTTTTGTAAGTGTTGCAAACACCATCATGATTCCCTTTCTTCTAGGTAGTTTTTTATATTATTTGACCAATCCTATTGTAAATTTTTTACAAAAGTATTTCAAAATTAATCGTATCATTGGTATTCTACTAACTTTGTGTGCCTTGGTTTGGGGGCTAGTTATTGGGGTAGTCTATCTCTTACCGATTTTGGTCAATCAGTTGACCAGCTTGATTGCGACTAGCCAGACTATCTACAGTCGTTTACAAGATTTGATTGTGGATTTATCTACTTATCCAGCCTTTCAAAATTTAGATATTCAAGCGACTATTCAACAGTTAAATCTTTCTTATGTAGATATTTTACAAAATATACTAAATAGTGTGACCAATAGTGTCGGAAGTATCCTATCAGCTCTCTTTAGTACTGTTTTAATTATTATCATGACACCTGTGTTTTTGGTTTATTTTTTGTTAGATGGTCACAAATTTTTACCGATGCTTGAACGTACTGTTTTAAAGAGAGATAAGCTACATATTGCAGGCCTATTAAAGAATTTGAATGCGACAATTGCTCGCTATATTAGTGGAGTCGCAATTGATGCGATTATTATTGGTTGTTTGGCCTTTATCGGATATAGCGTGATTGGTTTAAAATACGCTTTGGTCTTCGCCATCTTTTCAGGGTTAGCCAATCTCATTCCTTATGTGGGACCAAGTATTGGCTTGATTCCAATGATTATCGCTAATGTCTTTACTGATCCTCATAGAATGCTGATCGCAGTTGTTTACATGCTAATCATTCAACAAGTGGATGGAAATATCCTCTACCCTCGAATCGTTGGTGGGGTAATGAAGGTTCATCCAATTACGATTTTAGTATTACTTTTGTTATCAAGTAATATCTATGGTGTCATTGGTATGATTGTCGCTGTACCAACTTATTCTATCTTAAAAGAAATTTCTAAGTTCTTATCTCGCTTGTATGAAAATCATAAAATAATGAAAGAACGAGAAAGAGAATTATCCAAGTAAAAGTCAGGAAATTCCTGATTTTTCTTTTTGTTTAGCTAAGTGATAGGAGTAGAAGTGTCGTTTAGATTAGCAGATTAAGAATAATTCACAAAAACTTTGTAAAACACTTGCAATTTAGCTGAAATTTGATAAAATAGTAAGGAAAGTTAGACTGTATTGCCTACTGTCTATCTATAAAATATATTTTATTGGAGGCTTTTACTCAAATGGCAAAAGAAAAATACGATCGTAGTAAACCACACGTTAACATTGGTACTATCGGACACGTTGACCACGGTAAAACTACCCTAACTGCAGCTATCACAACTGTTTTGGCACGTCGCTTGCCTTCATCAGTTAACCAACCTAAAGACTATGCGTCTATCGATGCTGCTCCAGAAGAACGCGAACGCGGTATCACAATCAACACTGCGCACGTTGAGTACGAAACTGAAAAACGTCACTACGCTCACATCGACGCTCCAGGACACGCGGACTACGTTAAAAACATGATTACTGGTGCCGCTCAAATGGACGGAGCTATCCTTGTAGTAGCTTCAACTGACGGACCAATGCCACAAACTCGTGAGCACATCCTTCTTTCACGTCAGGTTGGTGTTAAACACCTTATCGTCTTCATGAACAAAGTTGACTTGGTTGACGACGAAGAATTGCTTGAATTGGTTGAAATGGAAATCCGTGACCTATTGTCAGAATACGACTTCCCAGGTGACGATCTTCCAGTTATCCAAGGTTCAGCTCTTAAAGCTCTTGAAGGTGACTCTAAATACGAAGACATCGTTATGGAATTGATGAACACAGTTGATGAGTACATCCCAGAACCAGAACGTGACACTGACAAACCATTGCTTCTTCCAGTCGAAGACGTATTCTCAATCACTGGACGTGGTACAGTTGCTTCAGGACGTATCGACCGTGGTATCGTTAAAGTCAACGACGAAATCGAAATCGTTGGTATCAAAGAAGAAACTCAAAAAGCAGTTGTTACTGGTGTTGAAATGTTCCGTAAACAACTTGACGAAGGTCTTGCTGGAGATAACGTAGGTGTCCTTCTTCGTGGTGTTCAACGTGATGAAATCGAACGTGGACAAGTTATCGCTAAACCAGGTTCAATCAACCCACACACTAAATTCAAAGGTGAAGTTTACATCCTTACTAAAGAAGAAGGTGGACGTCACACTCCATTCTTCAACAACTACCGTCCACAATTCTACTTCCGTACTACTGACGTTACAGGTTCAATCGAACTTCCAGCAGGTACTGAAATGGTAATGCCTGGTGATAACGTGACAATCGACGTTGAGTTGATCCACCCAATCGCCGTAGAACAAGGTACTACATTCTCTATCCGTGAGGGTGGACGTACTGTTGGTTCAGGTATGGTTACAGAAATCGAAGCTTAATTCGATTTAGTTCCCAGAAGAACAATTATTTAAGTCAGACACTAAAAGAATCTTGCTATGCAAGGTTCTTTTTTCTGGTATTGAACTAAAATGAAAGAATTGCTTACAAAAAAGCTCCATACACTTGATGTGCATAGAGCAAAGGGGGCTTCATTTGACATAGAGTTCTTGGTTTTTCAAGACAATTTCTCGAACAGTAGTAAATTTCTTGAGTTTTTTAAGTTCTTCAGGATGAGTGACGAGAGTGATAACATAACCTTCCTTGCCCATACGGCCAGTACGGCCAGCACGGTGGGTGTAGGTCTCGATGTCTCTAGGAACATCAAAGTTTACGACGCATTCTAGACTATCGATATCAATCCCACGTGCCAGAAGGTCTGTTGCAAGAAGCAGGGTTAGTTGCTTGTCTTTAAACTTTTCTAAGATGACTTTTCTAAATTTGACATTGACATCACTAGCTAGAGAAACAGCCAAGATATCACGATACTGTAATTTTTCTTCTGCGCTTCCAAGGTCTGATAGGCTGTTAAAGAAGACCAGACCTCGGAAATCATCAACATGAGCTAGTTTTCGTAGCATATCCACTCGGTGACGTTGATCTACCTGCATATAGAAATGTTGGATGTTGTCCAATTTTTGGTCAGAAAGATCAATGATACGTGTGTTAGGCGCAATCTTTTCTTGGTCAAACTTGGTCGTCGCACTCATGTAGACGAGTTGGTGGTCACGCGGTGCGTAGTGAGTGATTTTCTCGACAAAGTGAATCTGAGAATCATCTAGCAATTGGTCGAATTCATCCAGGATGATGGTTTCCACATTCATCATCTTGATTTTTTTCAATTTAATTAGTTCAAAGATACGGCCAGGAGTTCCAATCAGAATTTCTGGTCCTTTTTTTAGGCGTTCAATCTGGCGTTTCTGACTCGAACCTGATAAGAAGAGTTGGGCAGTCAAGCCGATAGTTTCTGCCCACGTTTTACATACATCAAAAATTTGTCCAGCAAGTTCTGTATTTGGTGCTAGAATCAAGAGTTGCTGGGCTTTTTTCTTTTGTAGTCGGAGAAGACTTGGTAGGAGGTAAGCTAGGGTCTTACCAGTTCCAGTTGGGCTCACTCCTAGAAGGTTCTCTCCAGCAAGAAAGAGCTCAAATAGTTGGGTTTGAATGGGGGTGAATTCTTGGAAACCGAGTTGGTCACTCAGTTCTTGCCATTCAGTCGGTAGTTTGGTTTTCATTTTTCTGCCTCAAATCTAATGCCAGCAGTCTGGCGCATAGTATATAGTAGCTCATGAACAGAGCCTGCATCGTCTAGCCAAGTTTGGTAAAGTTTCTGGTCTGGTTGCTGAATCATCTGTGCAAATGCAGCGACTTCCTCAGTCATCGTATGAGGAGCCTGTTGGATAGGAAGATGGACTTGATTTCCTTGGTGGTCGCTAAAAATAGCTGAGCTGACATGTTCAATCGTGTTGAGTGTCAAGGTTCCATTTGCTGTATAAATCTCACAAGGAAGATTGGAAGTGATGTTTTTTCCTGCCTTGATGTGAACTTGAAAGTCAGGGTAGAAGAGAGTGCCGTCTCCATTTAGGTCAATGCTATTGTCAAGCTGTTGCCCCTGATAGGTTGCGTCCTGAGCCTTTCCAAAGAGACGAACGGCAGCGTAGAGGGGATAAATCCCCAAATCCATAAGGGCTCCACCGGCAAAACGGTCTGAAAAGACATTTGGTGTCTGACCAGCCAACAAGTCAGGCATCTTGGAAGAGTATTTGGCATAATTGAAATCAGCCCCTAACACTTGCTTGTCTGCTAAGAAGTTTTTGATAGTTGTGAAAGCTTCCTCGTGATAATTACGAGCTGCTTCGAAGATAAAACAGTGATTTTTCTCAGCTGTATGAATCAGATCCAGCCATTCTTGTGGCTGAGTGACAGCTGGCTTTTCAAGAATGACATGTTTACCTGCAGACAATGCAGTTTTTGCCTGAGCAAAATGCAAGGAGTTTGGGCTAGCAATATAGACTACATCAAAGGAGCTTTTGAAGAAGTCCTCTACTTGATCAAAGAGTTGGATATCCTGGTAGCGAGAAGCAAAGGTTGCCGCAGTTTCTAGTTGTCTAGAATAGATTGCGACCAGCTTGTATTCTCCACTGGTATGGGCTGCTTCTATGAAGTGGTGGCTGATAGCTCCTGTTCCGATGATACCTAATTTAAGCATAGTTACTCCTTTTCTGATTTCAAATCCTTCTTTCATTATAACATAGATAGACGGGACTATCCAACAGAGGGGAAAAAATTTCAAATAAGCTACTAGGTCTTTTCCAAAGAAAGTGGTACAATAATGAGATGAGTAAATGAAATGGGAGGGAAAATGAGGTTATTACCTATAAGAAAAATATCACGTCAGTCTAAGAGGCTAGCGCTTTTTTTGACTTTTTGTGCAGGATATGTGGACGCCTATACTTTTATTGTACGAGGGAACACTCTTGTAGCTGGACAAACTGGGAATGTTGTCTTTCTTTCAGTAGAATTAATCCAGAATAATGTTTCAGATGTTAGGGACAAGGTTCTCACCTTGTTAGCTTTTATGATGGGTGTCTTTTTATTAACTGTTTATAAGGAAAAATTGAGAATTGTGAAAAAACCGATTCTGTCACTGATTCCTTTGGCAATCTTATCAATCATTATTGGTTTTGTACCACAGACTGTAGATAATATCTATCTAGTACCGCCCTTGGCCTTTTGTATGGGACTGGTGACAACTGCTTTTGGAGAAGTGTCGGGTATTGCCTATAATAACGCTTTTATGACAGGGAATATCAAACGGACCATGCTGGCTTTTGGAGATTATTTTAGGACCAAGCACACACCTTTTTTGCGTGAAGGATTTATATTTGTTAGCCTGCTTAGTAGTTTTGTCCTTGGCGTTGTCTTTTCAGCCTATTTGACGATTTTCTATCATGAAAAGACTATTCTTGGTGTTCCTATTATGATGAGTATTTTTTACCTCAGTATGCTTTTTGCCTCGTGGCGGAAAAAAGTAAAAGAAAAAGCTTCATTTTAGGTGTTATTACTTGTAAGAAAATAGGAGATATGCTATACTTGAAGAGTTGACTATGCACATTCCTGTGCAACCGCACGAACATCGTTGCTCGTCGTATAACCAATTTAAACTTCGTCATTGTCGCCTTGCCTAACATAAGTTATGCCTTCGGCTCAATTCCTAGTTTATTCTTTGTTATACTTAGAGCTCTTCTTTTAAGTGGTTCGTCCCACGATGCTAGGCGAGTCTTCACAAAAAAATCGGGGAAACCCATAAAAATCATAGGAGGTGCATAATGAGCACATACGCAATTATCAAAACTGGCGGAAAACAAGTTAAAGTTGAAGTTGGTCAAGCAGTTTACGTTGAAAAATTGAACGTTGAAGCTGGTCAAGAAGTTACTTTTAACGAAGTTGTTCTTGTTGGTGGTGAAAACACTGTTGTCGGAACTCCACTTGTTGCTGGAGCTACTGTAGTTGGAACTGTTGAAAAACAAGGAAAACAAAAGAAAGTTGTTACTTACAAGTACAAACCTAAAAAAGGTAGCCACCGTAAACAAGGTCACCGTCAACCATATACTAAAGTTGTCATCAACGCAATCAACGCTTAATTTTAAGGAGAACACATGATACAGGCAGTCTTTGAGAGAGCCGAAGATGGCGAGCTGAGGAGTGCGGAAATTACTGGACACGCCGAGAGTGGCGAATACGGCTTAGATGTCGTGTGTGCATCGGTTTCTACGCTTGCCATTAACTTTATCAATTCTATTGAAAAATTTGCAGGCTATGAACCAATCCTAGAATTAAACGAAGATGAAGGTGGTTATCTGATGGTTGAAATTCCAAAAGATCTTCCTTCACACCAGAGAGAAATGACCCAGTTATTCTTTGAATCATTTTTCTTAGGTATGGCAAACTTATCGGAGAACTCTTCTGAGTTCGTCCAAACCAGAGTTATCACAGAAAACTAACACGGAGGAAAACATTATGTTAAAAATGACTCTTAGCAACTTGCAACTTTTCGCCCACAAAAAAGGTGGAGGTTCTACATCAAACGGACGTGATTCACAAGCAAAACGTCTTGGAGCTAAAGCAGCTGACGGACAAACTGTAACAGGTGGATCAATCCTTTACCGTCAACGTGGTACACACATCTACCCAGGTGTAAACGTTGGACGTGGTGGAGACGATACTTTGTTCGCTAAAGTTGAAGGCGTAGTACGCTTTGAACGTAAAGGACGCGATAAAAAACAAGTTTCTGTTTACCCAATCGCTAAATAAAAAGGTCCAGTGAACCTTTTTATCCCGAGCCTTGAAATGTAAAGGCGAGGAAGCTAGCAGTAGCATTAAATAAGGCTTTCCGAGTTTTCGGAGAGCCTATTTTTTTATTTTGATACCCACGCTGATACCCATATTTTAAAAACCAATGTAAGAAGCGAACTTGTCGGCTACTTTGTCTTTTAGATACAATCATAAAATAGTGGAATGTTCAACTTTTACAGTAGTGAATGTTATAAGGGAATAAGATATTGTAAAAATTGTTAAGGTTTGATACTATAATTGTATTCAGGTAAGAAAGCAGGGATATGGAAAGGATGTGAACCTGTATGAAAAAAATTATCACAATTATAGTCTGTTCAATCTCTTTTCTTGTTCTATCAGCTTGTGTCAGTAAGAAAAAATTGATTCTTCCTGAACCTGAAACGATTTCTGTAATTTCTCTGCAGAAAAAAATCTCAGAAGATGTTAAAACTATCAACAAGAGAGAAGAAATTTCAAAATTGATTAAGGAGATACAGAAACAGTCAAAATCTACCTCTTTGGAGAGTGTAAATGATCAACCGACAAATGTTAAAGATTACATCATTATCAAGTTTTATCATCAGAATGAAGAAAAGGATAGTGTAGTCTATCTATATACTAAGAAGAAAAGACAGTATATTGAGCAACCTTATGCTGGTATCTGGGAAGTAAATCCAGATATAGCCAATAGGATTGAAGAGATTTTTTCTAGTTGATTTATAGCATTCAAGAAATTTTTAGAGAGTTTTCTTGTATTATGTTTTAAACGGTAAATCAAAAAGATTTGCTGTTTTTATTTGCTTGAAATCAGATAAGGACTGAAAAAGACATTATTCTAACTCTTGTATTGGGTTGTTAGAGTCTCATTTGAGACTTGAAAAGTTCCTGACTTTTTTCCTTTTTGGAAAACTTCTAAAATATGGTATAATGAAAAGATAAAGAAGTTGGGGGTAGAAGATGAACATTCAACAATTACGCTATGTTGTTGCCATTGCCAATAGTGGTACTTTCCGTGAAGCTGCTGAAAAGATGTATGTTAGTCAACCGAGTCTGTCCATTTCTGTTCGTGATTTGGAAAAAGAATTGGGATTTAAGATTTTCCGTCGGACTAGCTCAGGGACTTTCTTGACTCGTCGTGGTATGGAATTCTATGAAAAAGCGCAAGAATTGGTTAAAGGATTTGATATTTTTCAAAATCAGTATGCCAATCCTGAAGAAGAAAAGGATGAATTTTCCATCGCTAGTCAGCACTATGACTTTTTGCCACCAACCATTACGGCCTTTTCAGAGCGCTATCCTGATTATAAGAACTTCCGTATTTTTGAATCAACTACTGTTCAAATTTTAGACGAAGTAGCGCAGGGGCATAGTGAGATTGGGATTATCTACCTCAACAATCAAAATAAAAAGGGGATTATGCAACGGGTTGAAAAGCTAGGCCTAGAGGTCATTGAATTGATTCCCTTCCATACCCACATTTATCTCCGCGAGGGGCATCCTTTGGCTCAGAAAGAGGAATTGGTCATGGAGGATTTAGCGGATCTACCGACAGTTCGTTTTACCCAAGAGAAAGACGAGTACCTTTATTATTCGGAGAATTTTGTCGATACCAGTGCGAGCTCACAGATGTTTAATGTGACAGACCGTGCTACCTTGAATGGTATTTTGGAGCGGACGGACGCCTATGCGACAGGGTCTGGATTTTTAGATAGTGACAGTGTCAATGGCATCACAGTTATTCGTCTCAAGGATAATTTAGATAACCGCATGGTTTATGTCAAACGTGAGGAAGTGGAGCTTAGTCAAGCTGGGACTCTCTTCGTAGAAGTCATGCAAGAATATTTTGATCAAAAGAGGAAATCATGAAAAAAAGAGGAATAGTGGCAGTCATTGTACTGCTTTTGATTGGGCTGGATCAGTTGGTAAAATCCTATATCGTCCAGCAGATTCCACTGGGTGAAGTGCGTTCTTGGATTCCCAATTTCGTTAGCTTGACCTACCTGCAAAATCGAGGGGCAGCCTTTTCTATCTTACAAGATCAGCAGTTGTTATTTGCTGTCATTACTCTGGTTGTCGTGGTAGGTGCCATCTGGTATCTACATAAACACATGGAGGACTCACTCTGGATGGTCTTGGGTTTGACTTTGATTATTGCAGGTGGTCTTGGAAACTTTATTGATAGGGTGAGTCAGGGATTTGTTGTGGATATGTTTCACTTAGACTTTATTAATTTTGCAATTTTCAATGTAGCGGATAGCTATCTGACGGTTGGAGTGATTATTTTATTGATTGCAATGCTAAAAGAGGAAATAAATGGAAATTAAAATTGAAACTGGTGGTCTGCGTCTAGATAAGGCTTTGTCGGATTTGACAGAATTATCACGCAGTCTCGCGAATGAACAAATCAAATCAGGCCAGGTCTTGGTCAATGGTCAAGTCAAGAAAGCTAAATACACAGTTCAAGAGGGCGATGTCGTCACTTACCATGTGCCAGAACCAGAGGTTTTAGAGTATGTAGCTGAGAATCTTCCGCTAGAAATCATCTACCAAGATGAGGATGTCGCCGTCGTTAACAAACCTCAGGGGATGGTGGTGCATCCGAGTGCTGGTCATACCAGTGGAACTCTGGTAAATGCCCTTATGTATCATATTAAGGACTTGTCGGGTATCAATGGTGTTCTGCGTCCAGGAATTGTTCACCGTATTGATAAGGATACATCAGGTCTTCTCATGATTGCTAAAAATGATGAGGCCCACTTGGCACTTGCTCAAGAACTCAAGGATAAAAAGTCTCTCCGCAAATATTGGGCGATTGTTCATGGAAATTTGCCTAATGATCGTGGTGTGATTGAAGCGCCGATTGGTCGAAGTGAAAAAGACCGTAAGAAACAGGCTGTGACTGCTAAAGGGAAGCCTGCAGTGACTCGTTTCCACGTCTTGGAACGCTTTGGCGATTATAGCTTAGTGGAGTTACAACTGGAGACAGGGCGTACCCATCAAATCCGTGTTCACATGGCTTATATTGGTCATCCAGTCGCTGGTGATGAAGTCTATGGTCCACGTAAGACCCTGAAAGGGCTTGGGCAATTTCTTCATGCCAAGACTTTAGGTTTTACTCATCCGAGAACAGGTGAGACCTTGGAATTTACAGCAGATATCCCAGAGATATTTAAGGAAACATTAGAGAGACTGAGGAAGTAAGAATGAAAAAGAAATTAACTAGTTTAGCACTTGTGGGCGCTTTTTTAGGCTTGTCATGGTATGGAAATGTTCAAGCTCAAGAAAGTTCAGGAAATAAAATTCACTTTATAAATGTTCATGAAGGTGGCAGTGATGCGATTATTCTTGAAAGCAATGGACATTTTGCCATGGTGGATACAGGAGAGGATTATGATTTCCCAGACGGCAGTGATTCTCGTTATCCATGGAGACAGGGTATCAATACCACTTATAAGCATGTTCTAACAGATCGTGTCTTTCGTCGTTTGAAGGAATTGGGTGTCCCAAAGCTTGATTTTATTTTGGTAACACATACCCACAGTGACCATATTGGAAATGTTGATGAATTACTGTCTACCTATCCAGTTGACCGAGTCTATCTTAAGAAATATAGTGATAATCGTATTACTAAGCCTGAACGTCTTTGGGATAATCTGTATGGCTATGATAAGGTTTTACAGACTGCCGCAGAAAAAGGTGTTTCAGTGATTCAAAACATCACACAAGGAGATGCTCATTTTCAGTTTGGGGACATGGATATTCAGCTCTATAATTATGAAAATGAATATGATGAGAATGGAAATCTTAAACCTGTTTGGGATGACAATTCCAATTCCTTGATTAGTGTGGTAAAAGTCAATGGCAAGAAAATTTACCTTGGGGGAGACTTAGATAATGTTCATGGAGCAGAAGACAAGTACGGTTCTCTTATTGGAAAAGTTGATTTGATGAAGTTTAATCATCATTTAGATACAAAAAATTCTAATACAAAAAATTTTATAAGAAATTTGTCTCCTGAGATAATTGTTCAAACTTCTTCCTCACCAATTGGTTCGTATGATAGCGGTGAAGAAATAAATAGGGAATATATTAGCTGGCTTGAATCAATGGGAATTCAACATATAAACGCAGCCAGCAAAGACTATGATGCGACAGTTTTTGATATTCGACAAGACGGTTTAGTAAACATTTCAACATCCTACAAGCCGATTCCAAGTTTTCAAGCTGGTTGGCATAAGAGTGCTTATGGAAATTGGTGGTATCAAGCACCTGATTCTACAGGAGAGTATGCTGTTGGTTGGAATGAAATTAAGAGTGACTGGTATTACTTTAACCAAACGGGTATCTTGTTACAGGATCAATGGAAAAAATGGAACAATCGTTGGTTCTATTTGACAGACTCTGGTGTTGCTGCTAAAAATTGGAAGAAAATTGATGGAATCTGGTATTATTTCAACAAAGAAAACCAGATGGAAATTGGTTGGATTCAAGATAAAGAACAGTGGTATTATTTGGATGTTGATGGCTCTATGAAGACAGGTTGGCTTCAATATAAGGGGCAATGGTATTACTTTGCTCAATCAGGGGAAATGAAAACGGGCTGGGTAAAAGATAAAGAAACCTGGTACTATATGGACTCTGCTGGTATCATGAAGACAGGTGAGATAGAAATTGCTGGTCATCATTACTATCTAGAAGAATCAGGAGCTATGAAGCAAGGCTGGCTTAAAAAGGCAAATGATTGGTATTTCTACAAGACAGACGGTTCGCGAGCTGTTGGTTGGATTAAAGACAAGGATAAATGGTACTTCTTGAAAGAAAATGGTCAATTACTTGTGAATGGTAAGACACCAGAAGGATATACTGTTGATTCAAGTGGTGTCTGGTTAGTGGATGTTCCGGTAGAGAAATCTGCTACAATTAAAACTACAAGTCATTCAGAAATAAAAGAATCCAATGAAGTAGTGAAAAAAGATCTTGAAAATAAAGAAACGAGTCAACACGAAAGTATTACAAGTTCTTCGACTAGTCAGGATTTGACTTCTTCAACTTCACAAAGCTCTGAAACGATTGTAAACAGATCTGAATTAGAACAGTAGTAAAAAAGAAGGTTTTAGGGCCTTCTTTTTCCTATCAACTCTTTTCTATTTTCTGCTATTCATGTTATAATGGATAAATACGAAGAATCGGAGTGAGACTATGAAATACAAACGGATTGTCTTTAAGGTAGGAACTTCTTCTCTGACGAATGAGGATGGAAGTTTATCACGTAGTAAGGTAAAGGCTATTACCCAGCAGTTAGCTATGTTGCACGAGTCTGGCCATGAATTGATTTTGGTATCGTCAGGTGCCATTGCGGCTGGTTTTGGAGCCTTAGGATTTAAAAAGCGTCCGACTAAGATTGCTGATAAACAGGCTTCAGCAGCGGTAGGACAAGGGCTTTTGTTGGAAGAATACACGACCAACCTCCTCTTGCGCCAAATCGTTTCTGCACAAATCTTGCTGACCCAGGACGACTTTGTGGATAAGCGTCGTTATAAGAATGCCCATCAGGCTTTGTCGGTTCTACTTAGCCGTGGGGCGATTCCTATCATCAATGAGAATGACAGTGTCGTTATTGATGAGCTCAAGGTTGGGGACAATGATACTCTAAGTGCTCAGGTAGCAGCCATGGTCCAAGCAGACCTTTTGGTCCTCTTGACAGATGTGGACGGTCTTTATACTGGAAATCCTAATTCAGACCCAAGAGCCAAACGCTTGGAGAAAATTGAGACCATCAATCGTGAGATTATTGATATGGCTGGTGGAGCTGGATCTTCAAACGGAACTGGGGGTATGTTGACTAAGATTAAAGCTGCCACTATTGCGACGGAATCAGGAGTTCCTGTTTATATCTGCTCATCCTTGAAGTCAGATGCCATGATTGAGGCAGCGGAGAAGACCAAGGATGGTTCCTACTTTGTTGCTCAAGAAAAGGGACTTCGTACCCAGAAACAATGGCTGGCTTTTTATGCTCAGAGCCAAGGTTCTATTTGGGTTGATAAAGGGGCTGCTGAAGCTCTCTCTCAACATGGGAAGAGTCTTCTCTTATCTGGTATTGTTGAAGCAGAAGGAGCCTTTTCTTACGGTGATATCGTGACAGTATTTGACAAGGAAAGTGGAAAATCACTTGGAAAAGGACGCGTGCAATTTGGAGCATCTGCTTTGGAGGATATGTTGCGTTCTCAAAAAGCCAAGGGTGTCTTGATTCACCGTGACGACTGGATTTCCATTACTCCTGAAATCCAACTACTCTTTACAGAATTTTAGAGGTAAACTATGGTAAGTACACAAGAACAATTTGAACAGGTACAGGCTGTTAAAAAATCAATCAACACAGCTGGTGAAGAGGTGAAAAACCAAGCCTTGTTAGCCATGGCTGATCATTTATTAGCAGCTACTGAGGAAATTTTAGCAGCCAATGCCCTCGATATGGAAGCGGCCAAAGGTAAAATCTCAGATGTGATGCTGGATCGTCTTTATTTGGATGCAGGTCGTATAGAAGCGATGGCAACTGGGATTCGTGAAGTGGTTGCTTTACCAGATCCAATCGGTGAAGTTTTAGAAACCAATCATCTTGAAAATGGTTTGGTTATCACCAAAAAACGTGTGGCTATGGGAGTAATCGGTATTATCTATGAAAGCCGTCCAAATGTGACGTCTGACGCGGCTGCTTTGGCTCTCAAGAGTGGAAATGCGGTTGTTCTTCGTAGTGGTAAGGATGCCTATCAAACAGCCCATGCTATTGTCACAGCCTTGAAGAAGGGCTTGGAGACGACTACCATTCATCCAGATGTGATTCAACTGGTGGAAGATACCAGCCGAGAAAGCAGCTATGCCATGATGAAGGCCAAGGGATATCTAGACCTTCTTATTCCTCGTGGGGGAGCTGGTTTGATCAATGCAGTGGTTGAGAATGCTATCGTACCTGTTATCGAGACAGGGACAGGGATTGTCCATGTTTATGTCGATAAGGATGCAGACGAAGATAAGGCTCTGTCTATCATCAACAATGCTAAAACTAGTCGTCCTTCTGTCTGCAATGCCATGGAAGTTTTACTTGTTCATGAAGACAAGGCAGCAAGCTTCCTTCCTCGCTTGGAGCAAGTGTTGGTTGCAGATCGAAAAGAAGCTGGACTTGAACCGATTCAATTCCGTTTGGATGAGAAGGCTAGTCAGTTTGTATCTGGCCAAGCAGCTGGGGCTCAAGACTTTGACACTGAGTTTTTAGACTATGTCCTAGCTGTTAAAGTTGTGAGTAGTTTAGAAGAAGCGGTTGCGCATATTGAAGCACACAGTACTCATCATTCGGATGCCATTGTGACTGAAAATGCTGAGGCTGCAGCTTACTTTACAGATCAAGTGGACTCTGCAGCAGTCTATGTCAATGCTTCAACTCGTTTTACAGATGGAGGTCAATTTGGACTTGGATGCGAAATGGGGATTTCAACTCAGAAACTGCATGCGCGTGGTCCAATGGGCTTAAAAGAATTAACCAGTTACAAGTATGTAGTTGCTGGTGATGGACAGATAAGGGAGTAAAAAATGAAGATTGGATTTATCGGTTTGGGGAATATGGGCGCTAGTTTGGCCAAGGCTGTTTGGCAAGCTAATACGACAGATAAGTTTCTTCTTTCTAATCTAAGTCAAGATAGAGTGGATGATTTTATTGCTAGCTACGGAGGTCAAGTTTCTAGTAATGAGGAAATCTTTGCGGAAGCAGATGTGATTTTTTTAGGAGTGAAACCAGCTCAAGTATCTACTTTACTTGCGGAATCTCAAGATATTCTTGAAAAACGGGAGAGTCTGCTCTTAATTTCCATGGCAGCGGGTATAACGTTGGAAAAACTAGCTAGTCTTGTTCCAAGTCAGCACCGTTTAATTCGCATGATGCCCAACACTCCAGTTTCTATCGGTCAAGGAGTCATTAGTTATGCCTTGTCAGCTAACTGCCAAGTAGATGATAAGGAAGTCTTTTGTCAACTTTTACAACATGCTGGTTTATTGTTTGAAATCAGTGAAGGGTTAATCGATGCAGCGACAGGTCTTGCAGGTTGTGGACCAGCTTTTGTCTATCTCTTTATCGAGGCTTTGGCAGATGCGGGTGTTCAGACAGGATTGCCACGAGAAACGGCATTGAAAATGGCAGCTCAAACAGTTATTGGAGCAGGTCAATTGGTTCTAGATACTCAAGAACATCCAGGAGTATTAAAAGACAAGGTTTGTAGTCCAGGGGGGTCTACTATTGCTGGTGTAGCTAGTTTAGAAGCACATGCCTTTAGAGGAACCGTTATGGAGGCAGTCAAAAAAGCCTACAAACGAACTAAAAAATTAGGCAAATAAGAGGTGGAGAAATCTACCTCTTTTATGCTTCTTTGAAATCAGTGTCTAAAAAGATTTTCACAATATCTATTTTTTTGATAAAATAGAAGATAGTAAAAAAGAAATGAGTTTGTCATGTCAAAAGGATTTTTAGTCTCGCTTGAGGGGCCTGAAGGTGCAGGAAAGACCAGTGTTTTAGAAGCCTTACTGCCGATATTAGAAGAAAAAGGAGTTGAGGTGCTGACGACCCGTGAACCTGGCGGAGTCTTGATAGGAGAGAAGATTCGGGAAGTGATTCTGGATCCAAGTCATACTCAGATGGATGCGAAGACAGAGCTTTTGCTCTATATAGCCAGTCGCAGACAGCACTTGGTGGAAAAAGTTCTTCCAGCACTTGAAGCTGGTAAGTTGGTCATTATGGATCGTTTTATTGATAGTTCTGTTGCCTATCAGGGATTTGGTCGTGGCTTGGATATTGACGCCATTAACTGGCTCAATCAGTTTGCGACAGATGGCCTTAAACCCGATTTGACACTCTATTTTGACATCGAGGTGGAAGAAGGACTGGCTCGTATTGCTGCTAATAGTGACCGCGAGGTCAATCGTTTGGACTTGGAAGGGTTGGACTTGCATAAAAAAGTCCGTCAAGGTTACCTTTCTCTTTTGGATAAAGAAGGGAATCGCATTGTCAAGATTGATGCGAGTCTTCTATTGGAGGAGGTTGTGGAAACTACCAAGGCTGTCTTGTTTGACAGAATGGGCTTGGCCAAATGAAACAAGATCAACTAAAGGCCTGGCAGCCAGATCAGTTTGACCGCTTTGTCCGTATCCTAGAACAAGACCAGCTCAATCATGCCTACCTCTTTTCAGGTTTCTTTGGAAGCCTGGAAATGGCGCAATTTTTAGCTAAGAGCCTCTTTTGTACGGATAAAGTAGGCGTGTTGCCATGTGAAAACTGCCGAAATTGTAAGCTGATTGAACAGGGAGAATTTCCCGATGTCACCTTGATTAAACCAGTTAATCAGGTCATCAAGACAGAACGCATTCGAGAATTGGTGGGTCAGTTTTCGCAAGCAGGGATTGAAAGCCAACAACAGGTTTTTATTATCGAGCAAGCGGATAAAATGCATCCCAACGCAGCTAATTCTCTGCTCAAGGTTATCGAAGAACCCCAGAGTGAGGTTTATATTTTCTTCTTGACTAGTGATGAGGAAAAGATGTTACCGACCATCAGAAGTCGGACCCAGATTTTCCATTTTAAAAAGCAAGAAGAAAAACTCATATTATTCTTAGAACAAATGGGGCTGGTTAAGAAAAAAGCAACTCTTTTAGCTCAGTTTAGTCAATCGCGAGCTGAAGCAGAAAAGTTGGCCAATCAGGCAAGTTTTTGGACCTTAGTCGATGAAAGTGAACGCCTGCTGACCTGGTTATTAGCTAAGAAAAAAGAAAGTTATCTGCAGGTTGCTAAATTAGCCAACTTGGCAGACGACAAGGAAAAACAAGATCAGGTTTTACGGATTCTCGAAGTCCTCTGTGGGCAAGATATCTTGCAAACAAGAGTACGGGTGATTCTACAAGATTTGCTAGAAGCTAGAAAAATGTGGCAGGCTAATGTTAGTTTTCAAAATGCCATGGAATATCTGGTCTTGAAAGAAATGTAAATTCAAAAATGAACGATAAAGAAAGGAAAGAGCTGGTTTATGGACAAAAAAGAATTATTTGACGCGCTGGATGATTTTTCCCAACAGTTATTGGTGACCTTGGCCGACGTGGAAGCCATCAAGAAAAATCTCAAGAGCCTGGTAGAGGAAAATACAGCTCTTCGCTTGGAAAATAGTAAGTTGCGCGAACGCTTGGGTGAGGTGGAGGCAGATGCTCCTGTCAAGGCCAAGCATGTTCGTGAAAGTGTCCGTCGCATTTACCGTGATGGATTTCACGTATGTAATGATTTTTATGGACAACGTCGAGAACAGGACGAAGAATGTATGTTCTGTGATGAGTTGTTATACAGGGAGTAAGCATGCAGATTCAAAAAAGTTTTAAGGGGCAGTCTCCTTATGGCAAGCTGTATCTAGTGGCAACGCCGATTGGCAATCTAGATGATATGACCTTTCGTGCTATCCAAACCCTGAAAGAAGTGGACTGGATTGCTGCTGAGGACACGCGCAATACTGGCCTTTTGCTCAAGCATTTTGACATTCAGACAAAGCAGATCAGTTTTCATGAGCACAATGCCAAGGAAAAAATTCCTGATTTGATTGATTTTTTGAAATCAGGACAAAGTATTGCTCAGGTATCGGATGCGGGTCTGCCTAGTATCTCGGACCCTGGTCATGATTTGGTCAAGGCAGCTATTGAGGAAGAAATTGCGGTTGTCACAGTTCCAGGAGCCTCTGCAGGGATTTCGGCCTTGATTGCCAGTGGTTTAGCACCACAGCCACATATCTTTTATGGTTTTTTACCAAGAAAATCAGGCCAGCAAAAGCAATTTTTCGACTCGAAAAAAGACTATCCAGAAACCCAGATTTTCTATGAATCGCCTCATCGTGTGGCGGATACATTGGAAAATATGCTAGAAGTCTACGGTGACCGCTCGGTAGTCTTAGTCAGGGAATTGACCAAAATTTATGAAGAATACCAACGAGGAAAGATCTCTGAATTGCTAGAAAGCATCGTTGAAAATCCACTCAAGGGTGAATGCCTTCTCATTGTTGAAGGCGCCAGCCAAGATGTGGAGGAAAAAGACGAGGAGGACTTGTTTTCAGAAATCCAAGCCCGCATCCAGCAAGGCATGAAGAAAAACCAAGCTATTAAGGAAGTCGCTAAGATTTACCAATGGAATAAAAGCCAGCTTTACGCTGCCTACCACGATTGGGACGAAAATCAAGAAAATGACTAAACAGGGAAGTTTGCCTTCTTCCCTTTTTTTGTTATACTAGTAGAAGAAAAAAATAGAAAGATTTGTGGGAGTGAAAAAGTCCAGTGGACTTTTTCAGCCTGAGCCAAGAAACTCGAGAGCGAGGGAAGTCCAGTGGACTTTTTCAGCCTGAGCCAAGAAACTCGAGAGCGAAGTAAGTCCTGTGGACTTTTTCAGCCTGAGCCAAGAAATTCGAAAGCGAGTAAGTTCGGTTGGCTTTTTCAATGTGAAGCTTGTCTTTACACTCCCAAAGAGGTATTAGTGTCGTGTCTCAATCTTATATCAATGTTATCGGTGCTGGTTTAGCAGGTTCTGAAGCAGCCTACCAAATCGCAGAGCGTGGTATTCCAGTTAAACTTTATGAAATGCGTGGTGTCAAGTCAACACCTCAGCACAAAACAGACAATTTTGCTGAATTGGTTTGTTCCAATTCCTTGCGTGGGGATGCTTTGACAAATGCTGTTGGGCTTCTCAAGGAAGAAATGCGTCGCTTGGGTTCTGTTATCTTGGAATCTGCTGAGGCTACACGTGTTCCCGCAGGCGGAGCTCTTGCAGTGGACCGTGACGGTTTCTCCCAAATGGTGACCGAGAAATTGGCCAACCACCCCTTGATTGAAGTGGTGCGTGATGAAATTACAGAATTGCCGACAGATGTTATTACAGTTGTGGCGACTGGTCCTTTGACAAGCGATGCCCTAGCTGAAAAGATTCATGCCCTTAATGATGGCGATGGTTTCTATTTTTACGATGCGGCAGCGCCTATTATCGATGTCAACACTATCGATATGAGCAAGGTCTACCTCAAATCACGTTATGATAAGGGAGAAGCAGCCTATCTCAACGCGCCTATGACCAAGCAAGAGTTTATGGATTTCCATGAAGCCTTGGTCAATGCAGAAGAAGCACCGCTTAATTCTTTTGAGAAAGAAAAGTACTTTGAAGGTTGTATGCCAATCGAAGTCATGGCTAAACGAGGCATTAAAACTATGCTTTATGGTCCTATGAAACCAGTGGGGCTTGAATACCCAGACGACTACACAGGACCTCGTGATGGAGAATTCAAAACCCCTTATGCGGTGGTTCAGCTGCGTCAGGACAATGCTGCTGGTAGTCTTTACAATATCGTCGGTTTCCAGACCCACCTCAAATGGGGAGAACAAAAGCGTGTCTTCCAAATGATTCCAGGTCTTGAAAATGCAGAGTTTGTCCGTTATGGAGTTATGCACCGCAATTCTTACATGGATTCACCAAATCTTCTTGAACAGACTTACCGTTCTAAGAAACAACCAAATCTCTTCTTTGCTGGTCAGATGACGGGTGTGGAAGGCTATGTTGAGTCCGCAGCGTCAGGCTTGGTTGCGGGAATTAACGCGGCTCGTCTCTTTAAGGGAGAAAGCGAGGCTATTTTCCCAGAAACGACAGCGATTGGCAGTTTGGCTCATTACATCACCCATGCGGACAGCAAACATTTCCAACCAATGAATGTCAATTTTGGGATTATCAAGGAGTTGGAAGGTGAGCGTATTCGTGATAAGAAGGCTCGTTATGAAAAAATTGCAGAGCGTGCTCTTACTGACTTAGAGAAATTTTTGACTGTCTAATTTTTTTGAAAGAATTGTTCATGACACTATAAAAATCTTAAAAATTGTGATAAAATAGGTAGGATAAAAGAAGGAGAGTGAAAATGGCGAATCCCAAGTATAAACGTATTTTAATCAAGTTATCAGGTGAAGCCCTTGCCGGTGAACGTGGCGTAGGGATTGATATCCAAACAGTTCAAACAATCGCAAAAGAGATTCAAGAAGTTCATAGCTTAGGTATCGAAATTGCCCTTGTTATCGGTGGAGGAAATCTCTGGCGTGGAGAACCTGCTGCTGAAGCAGGAATGGACCGCGTTCAGGCAGATTATACAGGAATGCTTGGGACCGTTATGAATGCTCTTGTGATGGCAGATTCATTGCAACAAGTTGGGGTTGATACGCGTGTGCAAACTGCCATTGCTATGCAACAAGTGGCAGAGCCTTATGTTCGTGGACGTGCCCTTCGTCATCTCGAAAAAGGCCGTATCGTTATCTTTGGTGCCGGAATTGGTTCACCTTACTTCTCAACAGATACAACAGCGGCTCTTCGTGCAGCTGAAATCGAAGCGGATGCTATCCTTATGGCTAAAAATGGTGTCGACGGTGTTTATAATGCTGATCCTAAGAAGGACAAGACAGCTGTTAAATTTGAAGAATTGACCCACCGTGATGTTATTAACAAAGGTCTTCGTATCATGGACTCAACTGCTTCAACCCTCTCAATGGATAATGACATTGACTTGGTTGTCTTCAATATGAACCAACCAGGCAACATTAAACGTGTCGTATTTGGTGAAAATATCGGAACAACAGTTTCAAATAATATCGAAGAAAAGGAATAAGAAAGATTATGGCTAACGCAATTATTGAAAAAGCTAAAGAGAGAATGACCCAGTCTCACCAATCACTTGCTCGTGAATTTGGTGGTATCCGTGCCGGTCGTGCCAATGCAAGCTTGCTTGACCGTGTACATGTAGAATACTATGGAGTAGAAACTCCCCTTAACCAAATCGCTTCAATTACCATTCCAGAAGCGCGTGTTTTGTTGGTAACACCATTTGACAAATCTTCATTGAAAGATATCGAACGTGCCTTGAACGCTTCTGATCTTGGTATCACACCAGCTAACGACGGTTCTGTAATCCGTTTGGTTATCCCAGCTCTTACAGAAGAAACTCGTCGTGACCTTGCTAAAGAAGTGAAGAAGGTCGGCGAAAATGCTAAAGTGGCTGTCCGCAATATCCGTCGTGATGCTATGGACGAAGCCAAGAAACAAGAAAAAGCAAAAGAAATCACTGAAGACGAATTGAAGACTCTTGAAAAAGATATTCAAAAAGTAACAGACGATGCTGTCAAACACATCGACGACATGACTGCCAACAAAGAGAAAGAACTTTTGGAAGTCTAAGAAATAAACAGAAAAACTCAGTTGGCATTGCTGGCTGAGTTTTATTCGAAAGAAGGAAATATGAATACAAATCTTGCAAGTTTTATCGTTGGACTGATCATCGATGAAAATGACCGTTTTTACTTTGTGCAAAAGGATGGTCAAACCTATGCTCTTGCTAAGGAAGAAGGTCAACATACAGTAGGGGATACGGTTAAAGGTTTTGCCTACACGGATATGAAGCAAAAGCTCCGCTTGACCACTCTAGAAGTGACTGCTACTCAGGATCAATTTGGTTGGGGTCGTGTCACAGAAGTACGCAAGGACTTGGGTGTCTTTGTGGATACAGGCCTTCCTGACAAGGAAATCGTTGTGTCACTTGATATTCTCCCTGAGCTCAAGGAACTTTGGCCTAAGAAGGGTGACCAACTCTACATCCGTCTTGAAGTGGACAAGAAAGACCGTATCTGGGGACTCTTGGCTTATCAAGAAGACTTCCAACGTCTGGCTCGTCCTGCCTACAACAACATGCAGAACCAAAACTGGCCAGCCATTGTATACCGTCTCAAGCTTTCAGGAACTTTTGTTTACCTGCCAGAAAATAACATGCTTGGCTTTATCCATCCTAGCGAGCGTTACGCAGAGCCACGTTTGGGGCAAGTATTAGATGCGCGTGTCATTGGTTTCCGTGAAGTGGACCGTACCTTGAACCTCTCCCTCAAACCACGTTCTTTTGAAATGTTGGAAAATGATGCCCAGATGATTTTGACCTACTTGGAAAGCAATGGCGGTTTCATGACCTTAAATGATAAGTCATCTCCAGACGACATCAAGGCAACCTTTGGTATTTCTAAAGGTCAGTTCAAGAAAGCACTCGGTGGTTTGATGAAGGCTGGTAAAATCAAGCAGGACCAGTTTGGGACAGAGTTGATCTAGGGAGACATATGAGAAAATCATTTTACACTTGGCTCATGACTGAGCGCAATCCTAAAAGTAATAGTCCTAAAGCTATCTTGGCCGACCTAGCTTTTGAAGAGTCTTCCTTCCCAAAACACACCGATGATTTTGATGAGGTGAGTCGCTTTTTGGAAGAACATGCCAGTTTCTCTTTTAACCTAGGAGACTTTGACGCTATCTGGCAAGAATACTTAGAACACTAGCATGATTCACTGGGTTTGGGCTAGTAATTTCTCCATCCCTTTGCTATAATAAAAAGAAATAAAAGGATTAGAGAGGTTCTTTATTTGAAGGAACATTCAATTGACATTCAACTGAATCATCCAGATGACCTGTTTCATCTTTTTGGTTCCAATGAACGCCATCTTCGTTTGATGGAAGAAGAGCTTGATGTGGTGATTCATGCTCGTACGGAGATTGTCCAGGTTTTGGGAGAAGAGTCTGCTTGCGAGGAAGCTCGTCAGGTTATTCAAGCTCTCATGGTCTTGGTGAATCGTGGGATGACCGTTGGCACGCCAGATGTAGTGACGGCTATTAGTATGGTCAAAAACGATGAAATCGACAAGTTTGTCGCCCTTTACGAAGAAGAAATCATCAAGGACAATACAGGGAAGCCTATCCGTGTCAAAACACTGGGTCAAAAACTTTATGTGGATAGTGTCAAACAGCATGATGTGACCTTTGGAATCGGACCTGCAGGGACAGGGAAGACTTTCCTTGCAGTGACCTTGGCTGTGACAGCTCTTAAACGTGGTCAGGTTAAGCGGATTATCTTGACACGTCCAGCGGTGGAAGCTGGAGAGAGTCTAGGTTTTCTTCCGGGTGATCTTAAAGAGAAGGTAGATCCTTACCTTCGACCTGTTTACGATGCCTTGTATCAGATTCTGGGGAAAGACCAGACGACTCGTCTCATGGAGCGTGAAATTATCGAGATTGCACCTCTTGCCTACATGCGTGGACGAACCTTGGATGATGCCTTTGTCATTCTCGATGAGGCGCAAAATACGACCATCATGCAGATGAAGATGTTTTTGACTCGTTTAGGCTTTAATTCTAAGATGATTGTCAATGGAGATATCAGCCAGATTGACCTGCCACGTAATGTCAAGTCTGGTTTGATTGATGCCCAAGAGAAACTCAAGAACATTCACCAGATTGACTTTGTTCATTTTTCAGCTAAGGATGTGGTTCGCCATCCAGTTGTCGCTCAGATTATCCGAGCTTATGAACCAGTACCAGTTAAAAATGAAGAGAATGAAGAATTAGATCCTCAACCTCTATCTGAAGGATAGTTCTTTTGTACTTAAAGTTATCTCAATACAATGTTTCATTCAATATCCTTATCTTAGTTAGAAACTTTTCAAGTGGAGGAAACGTATGGAATCAATTTTTGTAAAGCTTGCCCAGTATCCGTCTATAGAAACTGAGCGTTTATTGCTTAGACCTGTAACCTTGGATGATGCGGAAGAAATGTTTGCCTATGCCTCGGACAGAGAAAATACGCGCTACACTTTTCCAACCAATCAAAGCTTGGAAGAAACCAAGAATAACATTGCCCAGTTCTACTTGGCTAATCCCTTGGGACGTTGGGGAATAGAACTAAAAAGCAATGGTCAGTTTATTGGAACCATTGACTTGCACAAGATTGATTCTGTTCTTAAGAAGGCAGCTATTGGCTACATTATCAATAAAAAGTATTGGAATCAAGGATTGACGACAGAAGCCAATCGTGCCGTAATTAAGCTAGTTTTTGAGAAGATAGGAATGAATAAGTTAGTTGCTTTACACGATAAGGCTAATCCCGCGTCAGGAAAGGTCATGGAGAAATCAGGAATGCGTTTTTCCCACGAAGAAGCTTATGCTTGTATGGACCAGCATGAAGCAGGCCGAATTGTTACAAGAGTTCATTATGTCTTGACCAAGGAAGACTATTTTGCAAATAAATAAGCAGTTGAGAAGAAATTTTCAACTGTTTTTTCTTTCTCTTACGAATAATCTAAGAGAGGAGAAAATATGGAAGTAATTATTGAAAAAATCAAAGAGTATAAAATCATTGTCATCTGTACTGGTCTGGGCTTGCTTGTCGGAGGATTTTTCCTGCTAAAGCCAGCTTCACCAACACCTGTAAAAGAAACGAATTTACAGGCAGAAGTTGCAGCTGTTTCCAAGGATTCATCGACCGAAAAGGAAGTGAAGGAAGAACTGGTTGAACAAGATATGATCACAGTAGATGTCAAAGGTGCTGTCAAAGCACCAGGAATTTATGACTTGCCTGTAGGTAGTCGAGTCAATGATGCTGTTCAGAAGGCTGGTGGCTTGACAGAACAAGCAGATAGCAAGTCGCTCAATCTAGCTCAGAAAGTTAATGACGAGGCTCTGGTTTACGTTCCTACTAAGGGCGAAGAAGCAGCTAGTCAACAGGCAGGTTCTGGAGCGCCTTCTTCAACAAGCAAGGACAAGAAGGTCAATCTCAACAAGGCCAGTCTGGAAGAACTTAAGCAGGTCAAAGGATTGGGAGGAAAACGAGCCCAGGATATTATCGATCATCGTGAGACGAATGGCAAATTCAAGTCGGTTGATGAACTTAAGAAGGTCTCTGGCATTGGTGCTAAAACGATAGAAAAGCTAAAAGACTATGTTACAGTGGATTAAAAACATCCCCCTTCCCCTAATTTACCTGAGTTTTCTATTGCTTTGGCTTTACTACGCTATTTTCTCAGCATCCTATCTTGCTTTGTTGGGCTTCGTTTTTCTGCTGGTCTGTCTCTTTATCCAATTTCCGTGGAAATCTGCTGGTAAAGTTCTAGTGATTTGTGGAATCTTTGGATTTTGGTTTCTGTTTCAAACTTGGCAACAGAGTCAAGTTAGTCAAAATCTAGCAGATTCTGTTGAAAGGGTACGGATTTTGCCTGACACTATTAAGGTCAATGGTGATAGCCTATCCTTTCGTGGCAAGGTTGACAGCAGTACCTTCCAAGTTTACTATAAACTCCAGTCTGAGGAGGAGAAAGAGCGCTTTCAAGCCTTAACAGACCTTCATGAGATAGAGTTAGAAGGGAAGCTTTCGGAGCCAGAAGGGCAGAGAAATTTTGGTGGCTTTGACTATCAAGCCTATCTGAAAACTCAGGGAATTTACCAGACTCTCAATGTCAAAAAAATCCAGTCACTTCAAAAGGTTGGCAGTTGGGATATAGGAGAAAACCTGTCTAGTTTACGTCGAAAGGCTGTAGTTTGGATTAAGACACACTTTCCAGACCCTATGCGCAATTACATGACAGGTCTTTTATTGGGACATCTGGACACCGACTTTGAGGAGATGAATGAGCTTTATTCCAGTCTAGGAATTATCCATCTTTTTGCCTTGTCGGGTATGCAGGTAGGCTTTTTCATGGATGGATTTAAGAAACTTCTCTTGCGATTGGGTTTGACTCAAGAAAAGTTGAAGTGGCTGACTTATCCTTTTTCCCTTATCTATGCGGGACTAACTGGATTTTCAGCATCGGTCATTCGCAGTCTTTTCCAAAAATTATTGGCTCAACATGGTGTTAAGGGCTTAGATAATTTTGCCCTGACTGTGCTTGTCCTCTTTATTGTCATGCCCAACTTTTTCTTGACAGCAGGAGGAGTTTTGTCATGTGCTTATGCTTTTATCTTGACTATGACCAGCAAAGAAGGAGAGGGCCTCAAGGCTGTGGTCAGAGAAAGTCTAGTCATTTCCTTGGGAATATTGCCCATTCTGTCCTTCTATTTTGCGGAATTTCAGCCTTGGTCCATCCTTTTGACCTTTGTCTTTTCTTTTCTATTTGACTTGGTCTTCTTACCGCTCTTGTCTATCTTATTTGTCCTTTCCTTTCTCTATCCAGTCATTCAGCTTAATTTTATTTTTGAATGGTTGGAGGGAATGATTCGCTTGGTATCACAGCTGGCAAGTAGGCCTCTGGTCTTTGGACAACCCAATGCATGGCTTTTAATCTTATTATTAATTTCTTTGGCTTTGGTCTATGATTTGAGGAGAAACATTAAAAGTCTAGCAGTATTGAGCTTATTGATTGCAAGTCTCTTTTGCTTGACCAAGCATCCACTGGAAAATGAAATTACCATGCTAGATGTGGGGCAAGGCGAAAGCATTTTCCTAAGGGATGTAACTGGGAAAACCATTCTCATAGATGTTGGTGGCAAGGCAGAATCTGATAAGAAAATCGAAAAATGGCAAGAAAAGACGATGATCAGCAATGCCCAGAGAACCTTGATTCCCTATCTTAAAAGTCGAGGAGTGGCCAAGATTGACCAGCTGATTTTGACAAATACGGACAAGGAACATGTTGGAGATTTGTTGGAGGTGACCAAGGCTTTCCATGTAGGGGAGATTTTAGTGTCAAAAGGCAGTCTGAAACAGAAGGAATTTGTGGCAGAACTACAAGCAACTCAAACCAAGGTGCGCAGTGTGTCAGTAGGAGAGAACTTGCCAATTTTTGGAAGTCAGTTAGAAGTCTTATCTCCAAGGAAAATAGGAGATGGAGGTCATGATGATTCCCTGGTTCTGTATGGAAAACTTTTGGATAAGTACTTTCTCTTCACAGGAAATTTGGAGGAGAAAGGAGAGAAGGACTTGTTGAAGCACTATCCAGACCTGAAAGTAGATGTTTTGAAAGCTGGCCAACATGGTTCTAAAAACTCATCAAGTTCAGCCTTTCTAGAACAGCTTAAACCAGAGATTACACTCATTTCAGTTGGAAAGAACAATCGAACGAAACTACCTCATCAGGAAACTTTGACACGACTGGAAGGTATCAATAGTAAAGTTTACCGAACTGACCAGCAAGGAGCTATACGCTTTAAAGGGTGGAAAAATTGGAAAATCGAAAGTGTTCGATAGGAAGGACAAATATTATATATTAGTAAAATAAACCAAAAATATGTTGCATAATAATGATAAAAACGATATAATGAAAGCGTGTTCAATATTAAAGATATAAATGCAATAAAACCATTAAAAATTAGCAAAAACCGTTTAATTAGTTAGTTTATGATTATTGGTCTTTTTCAGTCCAGTATATCTACTGTGATCGTTCTTAAAACTTATCGGTATGATTGGAATACCTACTATAAGTCTAGTATGAACTGCTAGAGATATAACTATATTAATCCCCTGTTATGCTATCGTTATGACAGCTATTCTGAATATAAAGTTGATAGTGGTTTGAATTACAATCGTTATGAGGTAATAAACTACTCCAGCGGAGGCTATTAATCCTTAAAGAGTGATAAAAAGGAGGGCTAGATATGTTGCAGCTTACTCATGTGACCTTAAAAACGAGACAAGTCATCTTACAAGATGTTGATTTTACATTTGAAAAGGGCAGGATTTATGGCGTTCTTGCTATAAATGGCTCTGGAAAGACGACCCTGTTCCGTGCCATTAGCAACTTAATTCCCATAAGTAGTGGAAATATCGTAGCCCCTCCTTCTTTATTTTATTATGAAAGTGTTGAATGGCTGGATGGAAACTTAAGTGGGATGGACTACCTTCGCCTTATCAAAAACATCTGGAAGTCAGGCCTGAACTTGGGGGATGAAATTACCTATTGGGAAATGTCTGACTATATCAGCCTTCCCATTCGTAAGTATTCCTTAGGCATGAAGCAACGCTTGGTGATTGCCATGTATTTCCTGAGTCAGGCGAAATGCTGGCTCATGGATGAGATTACAAATGGCTTAGATGAGTATTATCGACAGAAGTTTTTTGATAGGCTGGCACAAATCGATAGACAAGAACAGCTGGTTCTTTTAAGTTCCCACTATAAGGAAGAGTTGCTTGATGTCTGCGATAGAGTAGTAACCATTCATCAGGGGCAAATAGAAGAGGTTTAGTTTATGAAAGATGTTAGTCTATTTTTATTAAAAAAAGTTTTCAAAAGTCGCTTAAACTGGATTATCTTAGCTTTATTTGTATCTGTACTCGGTGTTACCTTTTATTTCAATAGTCGGACTGCAAACTATGTCAGCTTGGAGAACAGGTTGGAAACTCGTACTGCAGCCAACGAGAGAGCTATCAATGAAAATGAAGAGAAGCTCTCCCAAATGTCTGACACCAGCACGGAGGAATACCAGTTTGCTAAAGAAAATTTAGACTTGCAAAAAAATCTTTTGACGCAAAAGAAAGAAATTCTGACTTTATTAAAAGAAGGACGCTGGGAAGAAGCCTACTATTTGCAGTGGCAAGCTGAGGAAAAGAGTTATGAAACTGTATCAAATGACCCAACTTCTAGCTCGGACTTAAAAATAGCGGTTGACCGCGAACGAAAGACTTACCAAGCCCTGTATCCCTTGAACATAAAAGCCCACGATTTAGATTATCCGACCCACGGGATTGATCAGATTGTCTGGATTTTAGCGGCTATCATCCCAACCTTGTTTGTGATTGCGATTATTTTTATGCTGACACAACTTTTTGCAGAAAGATATCAAAATCATCTGGACACAGCTCAGTTATATCCTTTTTCAAAAGTGGCATTTGCAATGTCTTCTCTTGGAGTTGGAGTGGGTTATGTAACTGTGCTGTTTATCGGAATCAGCGGATTTTCTTTTCTAGTGGGAAGTCTGATAAGTGGTTTTGGACAGTTAGATTATCCCTACCCGATTTATAGCTTAGTGAATCAAGAGGTAACTATTGGAAAGATACAAGATGTGTTATTTCCTGGCTTGTTCTTAGCTTTCTTATCCTTTATCGTCATTGTGGAAGTTGTGTATTTGATTACTTACTTTTTCAAGCAAAAAATGCCTGTCCTTTTTCTTTCACTCATTGGGATTGTTGGCTTATTGTTTGGCATCCAAACAATTCAGCCTCTTCAAAGGATTGCACATCTGATTCCCTTTACTTACTTGCGTTCAGTGGAGATTTTATCTGGAAGATTGCCCAAGCAAATTGATAATGTCAATCTAAATTGGGACATGGGGCTAGTTTTACTTCCTTGCCTGATTATCCTTTTGTTAGTGGGGATTCTATTTATCGAAAGATGGGGAAGTTCACAGAAAAAAGAATTTTTTAATAGATCCTAGCTTTCCTATAGGGAAAATAAGTAAAAACTAACATAGAGAGGGAATCAACTTGATTCTCTCTTTTTGATGCGGAAACCAAGACAAAATACAAACAGAAACTTTCAAAAAAATAACTTTTTATCTTGACAAGGGCTAGAAAACTTGGTATCATATAAAAGTTGAGAAAAGCAGAAGTGAGAGCTTCTCGCCTTGTGACATTAAGTTGCCTGGCCCTACGGATGAAAAGTTTCTAAGAAACGCTATCATAACGTGCGGGCTTGTATATTTACGAGTCCGCTATTGTTTTTCTCTAATAAAACAAAAGAGGTGAAAACCATAGCAAAGCAAGACTTATTCATCAATGATGAAATTCGTGTACGTGAAGTTCGCTTGATTGGTCTTGAAGGAGAACAGTTAGGCATCAAGCCGCTCAGTGAAGCGCAAGCTTTGGCTGATAACGCTAATGTTGACCTAGTATTGATTCAACCCCAAGCCAAACCGCCTGTTGCAAAAATTATGGACTACGGTAAGTTCAAATTTGAGTACCAGAAGAAACAAAAAGAACAACGTAAAAAACAAAGTGTTGTTACTGTGAAAGAAGTTCGTCTAAGTCCAACTATTGACAAGGGTGACTTTGATACAAAACTTCGCAATGCACGCAAATTCCTTGAAAAAGGAAATAAAGTTAAGGTATCTATTCGCTTTAAGGGTCGTATGATTACCCATAAAGAGATTGGTGCAAAAGTTTTAGCCGAGTTTGCTGAAGCAACTCAAGATATTGCCATCATCGAACAACGTGCTAAAATGGATGGACGTCAAATGTTCATGCAATTGGCGCCAGCGACTGACAAAAAATAATTGTCAGAAAGTTAAATAAAGGAGAAAAAATCATGCCAAAACAAAAAACACACCGCGCATCAGCTAAACGTTTCAAACGTACAGGTTCTGGTGGACTTAAACGTTTCCGTGCTTACACTTCTCACCGTTTCCACGGAAAAACTAAGAAACAACGTCGTCATCTTCGTAAAGCATCTATGGTGCATTCAGGAGATTACAAACGTATCAAAGCAATGCTTACTCGCTTGAAATAATAGCCTAACAGTAAGTAAAGAATTCTAGGAAATATTTGGAGGAAATAAAACATGGCACGTGTTAAAGGTGGCGTTGTATCACGCAAACGTCGTAAACGTATTCTTAAATTAGCAAAAGGTTACTATGGAGCTAAACACATCTTGTTCCGTACTGCAAAAGAACAAGTAATGAACTCTTACTACTATGCATACCGTGACCGTCGTCAGAAAAAACGTGACTTCCGCAAATTGTGGATCACTCGTATCAACGCGGCAGCTCGTATGAACGGACTTTCATACTCACAATTGATGCATGGTTTGAAATTGGCTGAGATCGAAGTTAACCGTAAAATGCTTGCTGACTTGGCTGTTAACGATGCAGCAGCTTTCACAGCTCTTGCAGATGCAGCTAAAGCAAAACTTGGTAAATAATAACAGATAAGACTGGAACAGGATTGTCCCAGTCTTTTTAAAAATAAAGGAGAAAAATATGGCTTCAAAAATGCTACACACTTGCTTGCGAGTAGAAAATCTTGAAAAATCAATTGCATTTTATCAAGATGCTTTTGGATTTAAAGAATTGCGTCGCAGAGATTTTCCAGACCATGCCTTCACGATTGTCTATCTAGGACTTGAGGGTGACGACTATGAGTTGGAGTTGACTTATAACTACGATCACGGTCCTTATGTGGTTGGAGATGGGTTTGCCCATATTGCCCTCAGTACACCTGATCTTGAGGCGCTTCATCAAGAGCATAGTGCCAAAGGCTATGAAGTGACTGAGCCAAATGGTCTACCAGGAACTGCACCTAACTATTACTTTGTCAAAGACCCTGATGGCTACAAGGTCGAAGTCATTCGTGAAAAATAATCTCGTGAAGTCAAGTAGAATGTTCGTTTTCTACTTGACTTTTTTTAGCTGAAAGAGTATACTCCCATCTTTAACAGTTTTTTGAAAACAAAGAGCCCCTAAATGCTGCTATAACAGCTTTTCGGAGCTCTTTTTCTCTTTTAAAAAAATGCGTACTTTTTATCGAGATTTGGTTTTTTTAAAAATTTTTTTCATATTTTTTTCGCTTATAATCTCAAAATCAGTTTGGAAGCCAAATGCTTGGTGGAGTTGATCCGTGATAGTTGTTCTGGTGTAAGTTGGAAGATATCCTACTCCATAAAGATGTTTGAACTTATAATTGCGTAAGGTTTGAATGAGTTCTGAACAGGTGACTGTTTCTCCTATTTGTTTTTCCAAGAGACGATAAATCATTAGTGCTAGGAAACAAATAGTGAAATGTGCTTGAATCCTATCTGAACGGCTGAGATAAACTGGTCTGGCTCGTAGTTCCTGCTTCATGATACGAAAACTCTCTTCAATTTCCCACCGCCTTTGATTGATGGCTACAATTGTCTGAATATCTTCATCTAGATTAGTAGCTACAGCGTAAAGACCGTCATATTGAGCCTCTTCCTGAATTCGTTCCTCATCAAGAGTTAGAATCCTTTTCTCGGCGATTTCCCCCTCCTTAGTAGTACTTGTTTCTTTCAGAAATCTCTTAAAATCGGTTTGTCTCTTCTTGGTAGCTTGGCTGGGCTTGCCCAGTAACTTACTAGCCCGTTCAATCTGTTTCTCTCGTATCGTTCGATGATAGTCTTGATATTTAGTAGAAAAGGTCACAATCAAGCGTTGATTTGGTAAGTCTTCATCATAAAAAGGAGATTCTTTAAAGAAAAGTTGTTTTTTTAATTCCTCCCTGTGTTCTAGCTCATCCAGATTGTAAAAGATAGGATTCTTATCCCCAACCATTCGCCAACCACTTTTATCCAAAGCCCAATCTCTGTATTCTTTCTTTAACTTCTTGATAGATTGAGTTGTGACATAGGAACGTTCTCCAAAAGAATTGTACACCTTATTGGCTTTTGATGAGAGTCCAGCATCTGTACAGACTACAAATTTTGAAGCCTTGTAATCCTTGACAATCTTTCTTTCTAATGGTTTAAGAGTTGTTTGTTCATTTGTATTTCCAGGGTGGATACAGAAAGCTAGGGGAATTCCTTGTTTGTCCATAAAGAGTCCCATCTCCACAATTGGATTTGGGCGATGTTCTTTAGATGGGCCGTATTGTCTCAGAAGCCCCTCCTCATCTTCATCTTCAATTTCAAAATAGAAGTTAGTACAGTCATAGTAGAGGACTTCTGTCTGTCGTTGAGTCATCTTTTTTGAAGTTTGATAGGTTTGTTCTTGTATAAACTCTGTTTCATTAGAAATAACTTCAAGAGCCCGATAAAAATGTTGGAGTTCAAATTCTTTAGGTTCGAGTAATGTTTTTGAAAATTCTAGGGTAGATCGTTTTGAAGCAGGAGCTAGAATCCGTCCATAAATCAAGCGAGATAGGATCTCATCTAGAGAGAAATTAAAACGATGTCGTTTTTGGATTTCTTTGTTAATTCTAGGCAGATCTAATTGATGATAGAGGTCTTGTAGGAAGAGATAGCCTCCATGATATTCGTTCAATTGATTTTGTTTTAACTGTTTGTTTTGACTAAAGGTAATGAGGAAATCTTTATTTTCTTCTTTTTCTTTCTCGGTTAATTCCTTAGCACGTAAACGAGCCCACTCAAGAGGTTCCATATCAGGATGTTCTTTTAAGATTGTGTTATGATTGCCTAGGTTTTCTATGATAGTAGAAGTCCGTTTATTTCCAACCTTGATATCTTTAATAATAGCGTAGTTGATAGTGTTTTTTGACTTTGATTGTTTAACTCTCATCTTTTCATACCTCACTCCATTATAACAAAGTACGCAAATAAAAAGTGGTAAAATTTGACAAGAAAATGCTCTTATATCAACCTTTATGAGGATTTTTTTACTTCATAACTGTCAAAGTCCCGGGCTACAAGGTCGAAGTCATTCGTGAAAAATAATCTCGTGAAGTCAAGTAGAATGTTCGTTTTCTACTTGACTTTTTTTAGCTGAAAGAGTATACTAGTAAAAATTTAACCTTTAAGGGGAGTCCAGAGAGACTCACAAGGTGTCAGATAAAAGAATAGTGCAATTTTCTAGAGGAGACTTTTTGAGTGTGCTCTCTTCTGTTGTACGATTTTAACTGAGGCCTTGCACTAGCAAGGTCTTTTCTTTGTCTGGCCCCCTTAAAACTTAAGGAGGAAAAGTCATGAATCCCACATGTAAGAAACGTTTGGGTGCGATTCGATTGGAAACCATGAAGGTGGTTGCACAGGAGGAAATCGCGCCAGCAATCTTTGAATTAGTCCTAGAAGGGGAAATGGTTGAAGCCATGCGAGCAGGCCAATTTCTTCATCTGCGTGTGCCTGATGATGCCCATCTTTTGCGTCGCCCTATTTCGATTTCGTCTATTGACAAGGTTAATAAGCAGTGTCATCTCATTTATCGGATTGAGGGAGCTGGGACAGCTATTTTCTCAATCTTAAGTCAGGGAGATACTCTTGATGTGATGGGGCCTCAGGGAAATGGTTTTGACTTGTCTGACCTTGATGAGCAGAGTCAGGTTCTTCTCGTTGGTGGTGGGATTGGTGTTCCACCCTTGCTTGAGGTGGCCAAGGAATTGCATGGACGTGGAGTGAAAGTAGTGACAGTCCTTGGTTTTGCCAACAAGGATGCTGTTATTTTAGAGACAGAATTGGCTCAGTATGGGCAGGTCTTTGTAACGACAGATGATGGTTCTTATGGCATTAAGGGGAATGTTTCTGTTGTCATCAATGATTTAGATAGTCAGTTTGATGCTGTTTACTCATGTGGGGCGCCTGGAATGATGAAGTATATCAATCAAACCTTTTATGACCACCCAAGAGCCTATCTATCTCTGGAATCCCGTATGGCCTGTGGGATGGGGGCTTGCTATGCCTGTGTCCTAAAAGTCCCAGATAGTGAAACCGTCAGCCAACGCGTCTGTGAAGATGGCCCTGTTTTCCGCACAGGAACAGTTGTATTATAAGGAGAAAATCATGACTACAAATCGTTTACAAGTTTCTCTACCTGGTTTGGATTTGAAAAATCCCATTATTCCAGCATCAGGCTGTTTTGGTTTTGGCCAAGAGTATGCCAAGTACTATGATTTAGATCTTTTAGGTTCTATTATGATTAAGGCGACAACGCTTGAACCACGTTTTGGCAATCCAACCCCAAGGGTGGCAGAGACACCCGCTGGTATGCTCAATGCAATTGGCTTGCAAAATCCTGGTTTGGAAGTTGTTTTGGCCGAAAAGCTACCTTGGTTGGAAAGAGAATATCCAAATCTTCCTATTATCGCCAATGTAGCTGGTTTTTCAAAACAAGAGTATGCTGCTGTTTCTCATGGTATTTCTAAGGCAGCTAATGTAAAGGCTATCGAGCTCAATATTTCTTGCCCCAATGTTGACCACTGTAATCACGGACTCTTGATTGGTCAAGATCCAGATTTAGCTTATGATGTGGTGAAAGCAGCTGTGGAAGCCTCTGATGTACCAGTTTATGTCAAACTAACTCCTAGTGTGACCGATATCGTCACTGTCGCAAAGGCAGCAGAGGATGCAGGAGCAAGTGGCTTGACTATGATTAATACTCTGGTTGGAATGCGTTTTGACCTAAAAACCAGAGAACCAATCTTGGCTAATGGAACAGGTGGAATGTCTGGTCCAGCAGTCTTTCCAGTAGCCCTCAAACTCATCCGCCAAGTAGCCCAAACAACAGACCTGCCTATCATTGGAATGGGGGGAGTGGATTCGGCAGAAGCTGCCCTAGAAATGTATCTGGCTGGAGCATCTGCTATTGGAGTTGGAACAGCCAACTTTACCAATCCATATGCCTGTCCTGATATCATTGAAAATCTGCCAAAAGTCATGGACAAATACGGCATTAGCAGTTTGGAAGATATACGCAAGGAAGTAAAAGAGTCTCTGAGGTAAACTGTAATCAATCTGTTCTTGATTTTTTATTAGCTTGTAATATGGATTATAGAGAATTTTGATATAATGAAATGAGTAAGAACAGAGGAAGAAAGTTAATGAAGAAATTGAGATTTATTTTTTTAGCCCTGCTATTTTTCTTAGCCAGACCAGAGAATGCAATGGCTAGCGATGGTACTTGGCAAGGAAAACAATACCTGAAAGCAGATGGAAGTCAAGCAGCCAATGAGTGGGTTTTTGATGCTCATTATCAATCTTGGTTTTATATAAAAGCAGATGCCCACTATGCTGAAAATGAATGGCTGAAGCAAGGTGATGATTATTTTTATCTCAAATCTGGTGGCTATATGGCCAAGTCAGAATGGGTAGAAGACAAGGGAGCCTTTTATTATCTTGACCAAAATGGAAAGATGAAAAGAAATGCTTGGGTAGGTGCTTCCTATGTTGGTGCTACAGGTGTCAAGGTAATAGAAAACTGGGTCTATGATTCTCAATATGATGCTTGGTTTTATATCAAAGCAGATGGACAACACGCAGAGAAAGAATGGCTCCAAATTAAGGGGAAGGACTATTATTTCAAATCTGGTGGTTATCTACTGACAAGTCAGTGGATTGACCAGGCTTATGTGAATGCCAGTGGTGCCAAAGTACAGCAAGGTTGGCTTTTTGACAAACAATACCAATCTTGGTTTTACATCAAAGAAAATGGAAATCATGCTGATAAAGAATGGATTTTCGAAAATAGTCACTATTATTATCTAAAATCCGGTGGCTATATGGCAGTTAATGAATGGATTTTGGATAAGGAGTCATGGTTTTATCTCAAGTCTGATGGCAAAATGGCTGAGAAAGAATGGGTATACGATTCTAAAAGTCAAGCCTGGTACTACTTCAAATCTGGCGGCCACATGGCACAAAATGAGACTATTGATGGTCATCAGCTAGGAGACGATGGAAAGTGGCATAAGGAATCCAAGACTAGCTCTGATTATTATCAGGTCCTTCCAGTGACTGCAAATATCTATAATGCAGATGGTGAAAAGCTGTCCTATATATCGCAAGATAGTGTTGTTTGGCTAGATAAGGATAGAAAAAGTGATGACAAGCGCCTGGCTATTACTATTTCTGGTTTGTCAGGATATATGAAAACAGAAGATTTACAAGCACTAGATGCTAGTAAGGACTTTATCCCTTATTATGAGAGTGATGGACACCGTCTTTATCACTATGTGGCTCAGAATGCTAGTATCCCAGTAGCTGCTCATCTTTCTGATATGGAAGTAGGCAAGAAATATTATTCGGCAGATGGACTGCATTTTGAAGGTTTTAACCTTGAAAATCCCTTCCTTTTCAAAGACTTGACAGAGGCTACAAACTATAGTGCTGAAGACTTGGATAAGGTATTTAGTCTGTTAAATATTAACAATAGTCTCTTGGAGAATAAGGGCGCTACCTTTAAGGAAGCTGAAGAACATTACCATATCAATGCCCTCTATCTCCTTGCCCATAGTGCCTTAGAAAGTGACTGGGGAAGAAGTAATATTGCCAAAGATAAGAATAATTTCTTTGGAATTGCAGCCTATGATACGACCCCTTACCTTTCTGCCAAGACATTTGATGATGTGGATAAGGGAATTTTAGGTGCAACCAAGTGGATTAAGGAAAATTACATCGATAGGGGCAGAACTTTCCTTGGCAATAAGGCTTCTGGTATGAATGTAGAATATGCCTCAGATCCTTATTGGGGCGAAAAAATTGCTAGTGTAATGATGAAAATTAATGAAAAACTAGGTGGCAAAGATTAGTCCTATAATTGAATATGATTTGAGTGAATAGTATGTTAAAAATCCTGATTTCAAGTCGAATCAGGATTTTTTCATAGATGCAATTTTTTCTGGGTCTGGTGTGACACGGAGGGTCTTTTGTCCTGTGTAGGTGACAAAGCCGGGTTTTCCACCAGTTGGTTTGTTGAGTTTCTTGACTTCAATCATATCTACCTGTACCAGATTTGACAAGCGACCTTGAGAGAAGTAGGCGGCCAGCTCTGCTGCGTCTGTCTTGACTTCATCAGATGGGTCTAGATTTCCTGAGATGACAACGTGGCTTCCAGGGATATCCTTGGCATGAAACCAAATTTCTTCCTTGCGAGCCATTTTAAAGGTCAATTCCTCATTTTGCAGGTTATTGCGTCCGACATAGATGATGGTTTTGCCATCACTGGCCAGATACTGTTCTGGTTTTTTACGTTTCTGGATTTTCTCCCGCTGTCTTCTGCGGATAAAGCCAGTTTGAATTAATTCTTCACGGATTTCAGCGATTTCTTCCAATCCAGCTTGGTTGAGGACGGTCTCTACACTTTCCAGATAGAGAATAGTGACCTTGGTTTCTTCAATCAAATCAGTCAAGTATTTGACAGCTTCTTTGAGTTTCTGATACCGTTTAAAATAGCGTTGGGCATTTTGGTTGGGAGTCAAGGCCTTATCAAGGGCAATTGTGATAGGTTGGTTGGTATAGTAGTTGTCTAGGATAACCTGGTCTTGGTCGTTAGGCACTTGATGGAGGAAGGTTGTTAGCAATTCCCCTTTTTGGCGAAATTCTTCAGCATTGTCTGTCGCTAGTAATTCTTTTTCCTGTTTTTTGAGTTTGTGGCGGTTTTTCTGAAGTTCATTTTCAACACGACGAATGAGTTCACTGGCTTGCTGTTTGACACGGTCTCGCTCAGCCTTGTCCTTGTAGTAGGTGTCCAACAAATCAGAAAGACTGGCAAAAGGCTCTCCCACCTGATTGGCAAAAGGAACTGGACTGAAGGAAGTCTCAGTCAAGCATGGCTGGGTTTCTTGACTGAAAAATTCACGGAAAGTAGATAGTTTATCACTAACCAGAATCTTTTCCAATTCGTTTGCCGTATCGCGTCCTAGACCTTGAAAGAGACTTTGAAGATGTTTAGCTGTCGTTTCCTGTGTTTGCAGGATTTCAAAAAGTTTCTCGTCCTTGACCGTGAAAGGATTGTGCGATTCCGTGCTTGGCGGAGCGATATAGGTCGATCCAGGAAGTAAGGTGCGGTAGCTATTTTGTGAAAAGCCGACGTGTTTGATAACTTCGAGGATTTTATGACTACTTTTATCCACGAGGAGAATATTACTGTGTTTCCCCATGATTTCGATAATCAAGGTAGCCTGGATATGGTCTCCAATCTCGTTTTTATTGGAAACTGTAATTTCTACAATTCGGTCATTTTCAATCTGCTCGATCGACTCAATCAGGGCCCCCTGCAAATACTTTCTCAATACCATGATAAAGGTGGAAGGTTGGGCTGGATTTTCAAAAGTCGTTTGGGTCAGCTGAATGCGTCCAAAAACTGGATGGGCAGAGAGGAGCAGGCGATGACTTTGGCGATTGCTGCGGATTTGCAAGACTAACTCTTGTTCAAAAGGCTGATTGATTTTCTGAATGCGACCATTCACTAACTCTCTTCGCAATTCCTCAACCATGTGGTGTAAAAAAAATCCGTCAAATGACATCGTTCTCTCCTTGTGATTGTATTCCATAGTATTATATCAAAAAGGTAGAATAAAATCATGGAAATGTGGTATAATAAAGCCAAGTAAAGAGAAACGAGAAGCACATGTATATTGAAATGGTAGATGAAACTGGTCAAGTTTCAAAAGAAATGTTGCAACAAACCCAAGAAATTTTGGAATTTGCAGCCCAAAAATTAGGCAAAGAAGACAAGGAGATGGCAGTTACCTTTGTGACCAATGAGCGTAGTCATGAACTCAATCTGGAGTACCGAGACACCGACCGTCCGACAGATGTTATCAGCCTTGAATATAAACCAGAGTTGGAAATTGCCTTTGACGAAGAGGATTTACTTGAAAATCCAGAATTGGCAGAGATGATGTCTGAGTTTGATGCCTATATTGGGGAACTGTTCATCTCTATTGATAAGGCTCATGAGCAGGCTGAGGAATATGGCCATAGCTTTGAGCGTGAGATGGGCTTCTTGGCAGTACACGGCTTTTTACATATCAACGGCTATGATCACTACACTCCGGAAGAAGAAGCGGAGATGTTCGGTTTACAAGAAGAAATTTTGACAGCCTATGGACTCACAAGACAATAAACGAAAATGGAAAAATCGTGACCTGATATCTAGTTTAGAATTTGCTCTCACAGGAATTTTTACTGCCATCAAGGAAGAACGCAATATGCGAAAACATGCAGTGACGGCTCTTGTAGTCATTCTTGCAGGTTTTGTTTTTCAGGTGTCACGAATTGAATGGCTCTTTCTCCTATTGAGCATTTTCTTGGTAGTAGCCTTTGAAATTATCAATTCTGCTATTGAAAATGTGGTGGATTTGGCCAGTCACTATCACTTTTCTATGCTGGCTAAAAATGCCAAGGATATGGCAGCTGGAGCGGTATTAGTGGTCTCTCTTTTCGCAGCCTTAACAGGCGCATTGATTTTTCTCCCACGAATCTGGGATTTATTATTTTAAACAGTAAGAGGAAATTATGACTTTTAAATCAGGCTTTGTAGCCATTTTAGGACGCCCTAATGTTGGGAAGTCAACCTTTTTAAATCACGTCATGGGGCAAAAGATTGCCATTATGAGTGACAAAGCGCAGACAACGCGCAACAAAATCATGGGAATTTACACGACTGATAAGGAGCAAATTGTCTTTATCGACACACCAGGGATTCACAAGCCTAAAACAGCTCTCGGAGATTTCATGGTCGAATCTGCCTACAGCACCCTTCGTGAAGTGGATACTGTTCTCTTCATGGTGCCTGCTGATGAAGCGCGTGGTAAGGGAGACGACATGATTATCGAGCGTCTCAAGGCTGCCAAGGTTCCAGTGATTTTGGTGGTGAACAAGATTGATAAGGTTCACCCAGACCAGCTTTTGTCTCAGATTGATGATTTCCGTAACCAAATGGACTTCAAGGAAATCGTTCCAATTTCAGCTCTTCAAGGGAATAACGTCTCTCGTCTAGTGGATATTTTGAGTGAAAATCTGGACGAAGGTTTCCAATATTTCCCGTCTGATCAAATCACAGACCATCCAGAACGTTTCTTGGTTTCAGAAATGGTTCGCGAGAAAGTCTTGCATCTAACTCGTGAAGAGATTCCTCACTCAGTTGCTGTAGTGGTTGACTCTATGAAACGAGATGAAGAGACAGACAAGGTTCACATCCGTGCAACTATCATGGTCGAGCGCGATAGTCAGAAAGGGATTATCATTGGTAAAGGTGGTGCTATGCTTAAGAAAATCGGTAGCATGGCCCGTCGTGATATCGAACTCATGTTAGGAGACAAGGTCTTCCTAGAAACATGGGTCAAGGTCAAGAAAAATTGGCGCGATAAAAAGCTAGATTTGGCTGACTTTGGTTATAATGAAAAAGAATATTAAGTAGAGGTGGGCTCATGCCTGCTTCTTGTTTTTACAGAAGGAGGACTTATGCCTGAATTACCTGAGGTTGAAACCGTTCGTCGTGGCTTAGAAAAATTGATTTTGGGAAAGAAGATTTCGAGTATAGAAATTCGCTATTCCAAGATGATTAAAACGGATTTGGACGAGTTTCAAAAGGAAGTGCCTGGTCAGATTGTTGAGTCAATAGGACGCCGTGGAAAATATTTGCTTTTCTATCTGACAGACAAGGTCTTGATTTCTCATTTGCGGATGGAGGGCAAGTATTTTTACTATCCAGATCAGGTTCCTGAACGTAAGCATGCCCATATTTTCTTCCAGTTTGAGGACGGTGGAACGCTTGTTTATGAGGATGTTCGCAAGTTTGGTACTATGGAACTGTTTGCTCCTGACCTTTTAGACGCCTACTTTATTTCTAAAAAATTAGGTCCTGAACCAAGCGAACAAGACTTTGATGTGCAGGTCTTTCAAGTAGCTCTAGATAAGTCTAAAAAGCCTATCAAATCCCATCTTTTAGACCAGACTTTGGTAGCTGGACTTGGCAATATCTATGTGGATGAGGTTCTCTGGCGAGCTCAGGTTCATCCAGCCAGACCTTCCCAGACTTTGACAGCCGCAGAAGCGACAGCTATTCATGACCAGACCATTGCTGTATTGGGACAGGCAGTTGAAAAGGGCGGTTCCACCATTCGGACCTATACCAATGCCTTTGGGGAAGACGGAACCATGCAGGATTTTCATAAGGTCTATGACAAGGCTGGTCAAGAATGTGTACGCTGTGGCACCATCATTGAGAAAATCCAACTAGGCGGACGTGGAACCCACTTTTGTCCTCAGTGCCAAAGGAGGAATTGATGGGAAAAATCATTGGAATTACAGGAGGAATTGCCTCAGGTAAGTCAACTGTGACAAATTTCCTAAGAGAGAAAGGTTTTCAAGTGGTGGATGCCGACGCTATTGTTCACCAACTACAGAAACCTGGTGGTCGTCTGTTTCAGGCTCTAGTCCAGCACTTTGGGCAAGAAATCATCCTTGAAAACGGAGAACTCAATCGCCCTCTCCTAGCTAGTCTTATCTTTTCAAATCCTGAAGAACGAGAATGGTCTAAGCAAATCCAAGGAGAGATTATCCGTGAGGAACTAGCTACATTAAGAGACCAATTGGCTCAGACAGAAGAGATTTTTTTCATGGATATTCCCCTGCTTTTTGAGCAGGACTATGTCGCTTGGTTTGATGAGACGTGGTTGGTCTATGTGGACCGTGATATCCAAGTAGAACGTTTAATGAAAAGGAATCATCTATCCAAGGATGGAGCTGAGTCTCGTCTGGCAGCCCAGTGGCCTTTAGATAAAAAGAAAGATTTGGCCAGCCATGTTCTAGACAACAATGGAAATCAGGATCAGCTTCTTACTCAAGTGCGTATCCTTCTTGAGGGAGGTAGCTAAGATGACAGAGATTAACTGGAAGGATAATCTGCGTATTGCCTGGTTTGGTAATTTTCTGACTGGAGCCAGTATTTCTTTGGTAGTGCCCTTTATGCCCATCTTTGTGGAAAGTCTAGGTGTAGGGAGTGATCAAGCTGCTTTTTATGCAGGTTTAGCTATTTCTGTCTCTGCCATTTCTGCGGCACTTTTCTCTCCTATCTGGGGCATCCTTGCTGACAAATACGGTCGAAAACCCATGATGATTCGTGCTGGTCTGGCCATGACTATCACTATGGGAGGCTTGGCCTTTGTGCCAAATATCTATTGGTTAATCTTTCTTCGTTTACTGAATGGTGTATTTGCAGGATTTGTTCCCAATGCAACGGCCTTGATAGCCAGTCAGGTTCCCAAGGAGAAATCAGGAACTGCCTTAGGTACTTTGTCTACTGGTGTAGTTGCAGGTACTCTAACTGGTCCCTTTATCGGGGGATTTATTGCAGAATTATTTGGCATTCGTACGGTTTTTTTACTGGTTGGTAGTTTTCTCTTCTTAGCCGCTGTTTTGACTATTTGCTTTATTAAGGAAGATTTTCAACCAGTAGCAAAAGAAAAGGCCATCCCAACAAAGGAATTATTTACATCAGTTAAATACCCCTATCTCTTGGTCAACCTCTTTCTGACCAGTTTTGTCATCCAATTTTCAGCCCAATCGATCGGTCCTATTTTGGCTCTTTATGTACGCGACTTAGGGCAGACAGAGAATCTTCTTTTTGTCTCTGGTTTGATCGTATCCAGTATGGGCTTTTCCAGTATGATGAGTGCAGGAGTCATGGGAAAGCTAGGTGACAAGGTGGGCAATCATCGTCTTTTGGTTGTCGCCCAGTTTTATTCAGTCATCATCTATCTTCTCTGTGCCAATGCCTCTAGCCCTCTTCAACTAGGACTCTATCGATTCCTCTTTGGCTTGGGAACAGGTGCGCTGATTCCCGGGGTCAATGCTCTTCTTAGCAAGATGACTCCCAAAGCCGGCATTTCGAGGGTCTTTGCCTTCAATCAGGTATTCTTTTATCTGGGGGGTGTCGTTGGGCCTATGGCAGGTTCTGCAGTGGCGGGTCAATTTGGCTACCATGCTGTCTTCTATGCGACAAGCCTTTGTGTTGCCTTTAGTTGCCTCTTTAACCTGCTTCAATTTCGAACATTATTAAAAGTAAAGGAAATCTAGTGCGAGTAAAAATTAATCTTAAATGCTCCTCCTGTGGAAGCATCAATTATCTAAGCAGTAAAAATTCAAAAACCCATCCAGATAAGATTGAGGTTTTAAAGTATTGTCCCAAGGAAAGAAAAGTAACCCTACATCTTGAATCTAAGTAGATTTTATGGTAAAATAATAGGGATTTTAAGGAGTTTGATATGTATAACCTATTATTAACCATTTTATTAGTATTATCTGTTGTGATTGTGATTGCGATTTTCATGCAACCAACTAAAAACCAATCCAGCAATGTATTTGATGCCAGCTCAGGTGATTTGTTTGAACGCAGTAAAGCACGCGGTTTTGAAGCTGTAATGCAGCGTTTGACAGGGATTTTAGTCTTTTTCTGGCTAGCCATTGCCTTAGCATTGACGGTATTATCAAGTAGATAAGAAAATAATGGGCAGGACTAGATCTTTGCCTCTTTTTATTTTTATACTCTTCAAAAATCTCTTCAAACCACGTCAGCTTCCATCTGCAACCTCAAAATGGTGTTTTGAGCAACCTGCGCCTAGCTTTCTAGTTTGCTCTTTGATTTTTATTGAGTATTAAAGGATGTTTGAGAAGATTTTACAGTAAAAGAAAATTAAAAATCTAGAAAGAAAATATGAAAGATAGAATAAAAGAATATTTGCAAGATAAGGGAAAGGTGACGGTCAATGACTTGGTTCAGGCTTTGGGAAAAGACGGGTCCAAGGATTTTCGTGAGTTGATTAAAACTTTGTCCCTAATGGAAAGAAAGCACCAGATTCGCTTTGAAGAAGATGGGAGTCTGACATTAGAAGTTAAGAAAAAACATGAGATTACTCTCAAGGGGATTTTTCATGCCCATAAAAATGGCTTTGGCTTTGTTAGTCTGGAAGGCGAGGAGGACGACCTTTTTGTAGGAAAAAACGATGTCAACTATGCTATTGATGGAGATACCGTTGAGGTTGTCATCAAGAAAGTCGCTGATCGTAACAAGGGAACAGCAGCGGAAGCCAAAATTATTGATATCTTAGAACACAGTTTGACAACTGTTGTCGGTCAAATCGTACTAGATCAGGAAAAGCCCAAGTATGCAGGCTATATCCGTTCGAAAAACCAGAAAATCAGTCAACCGATTTATGTAAAAAAACCAGCTCTTAAACTAGAAGGAACAGAAGTTCTCAAGGTCTTTATTGACAAATACCCAAGCAAGAAACATGATTTCTTTGTTGCTAGTGTCCTTGATGTGGTGGGGCACTCGACGGATGTTGGGATTGATGTCCTTGAGGTCTTGGAATCTATGGACATTGTATCCGAGTTTCCAGAGGCTGTTGTCAAGGAAGCAGAAAGTGTGCCGGATGCTCCGTCTCAAAAGGATATGGAAGGTCGTCTGGACTTGAGAGATGAGATTACCTTCACCATTGATGGCGCGGATGCCAAGGACTTGGACGATGCGGTGCATATCAAGGCCTTGAAAAATGGCAATCTGGAACTCGGGGTTCACATAGCAGATGTTTCCTATTATGTGACTGAGGGTTCTGCTCTTGACAAGGAAGCCCTTAACCGCGCAACTTCTGTCTATGTGACAGACCGTGTGGTCCCAATGCTTCCAGAACGACTGTCAAATGGTATCTGCTCTCTCAATCCTCAAGTTGACCGCCTGACCCAGTCAGCTATTATGGAGATTGATAAACATGGTCGTGTGGTCAACTACACCATTACTCAAACGGTTATCAAGACAAGCTTCCGTATGACTTATAGTGATGTCAATGATATCCTGGCAGGCGACGAGGAAAAGAGACAAGAATATAAGAAAATTGTTCCAAGTATTGAACTTATGGCTAAGCTCCATGAAACTCTAGAAAACATGCGTGTGAAACGTGGAGCCCTCAATTTCGATACCAATGAAGCCAAGATTTTAGTGGATAAACAAGGTAAGCCTGTTGATATCGTTCTTCGTAAGCGTGGCATTGCCGAGCGCATGATTGAGTCCTTTATGTTGATGGCCAATGAAACAGTTGCCGAGCATTTCAGCAAGCTGGATTTGCCTTTTATCTATCGAATTCACGAGGAGCCTAAGGCTGAAAAAGTTCAGAAGTTTATTGATTATGCTTCGAGTTTTGGCTTGTGCATTTATGGGACTGCCAGTGAGATTAGCCAGGAGGCCCTCCAAGAAATCATGCGTACTGTTGAGGGTGAGCCTTATGCGGATGTCTTGTCTATGATGCTTCTACGCTCCATGCAGCAGGCTCGCTATTCAGAGCACAATCACGGGCATTATGGTCTAGCGGCTGATTATTACACTCACTTTACCAGTCCGATTCGTCGTTATCCAGACCTTCTTGTTCACCGTATGATTCGTGATTACGGCCGTTCTAAGGAAATGGCAGAGCATTTTGAGCAAGTGATTCCAGAGATTGCGACCCAGTCTTCCAATCGTGAGCGTCGTGCCATTGAGGCTGAGCGTGAAGTCGAAGCCATGAAAAAGGCTGAGTATATGGAAGAATACGTGGGTGAAGAGTATGATGCAGTTGTATCAAGTATTGTCAAGTTCGGTCTCTTTGTCGAATTGCCAAATACGGTTGAAGGCTTGATTCACATCACTAATCTACCTGAATTTTATCATTTCAACGAGCGTGATTTGACCCTTCGTGGAGAGAAATCAGGAACAACCTTCCGTGTAGGTCAGCAAATCCGTATCCGAGTTGAAAGAGCTGACAAGATGACGGGGGAAATTGATTTCTCATATATCCCAAGTGAGTTTGATGTGATTGAAAAAGGCTTGAAACAGTCTAGTCGTAGTGACAGAGGGCGTGGTTCCAGTCGTCGTTCAGATAAGAAGGAAGACAAGAGAAAATCAGGACGCTCAAATGATAAGCGCAAGCATTCACAGAAAGATAAGAAGAAAAAAGGAAAGAAACCTTTTTATAAGGAAGTAGCTAAGAAAGGAGCCAAGCATGGCAAAGGGCGAGGGAAAGGTCGTCGCACAAAATAAAAAGGCACGCCACGACTATACAATCGTAGATACGCTAGAGGCAGGGATGGTCCTGACTGGAACTGAAATCAAGAGTGTACGAGCTGCTCGAATCAATCTCAAGGACGGCTTTGCCCAAGTAAAAAATGGGGAGGTTTGGTTGAGCAATGTTCATATTGCGCCTTACGAAGAGGGCAATATCTGGAATCAGGAACCAGAACGCCGTCGCAAACTCCTGCTCCATAAGAAACAAATCCAAAAATTGGAACAAGAGACCAAAGGGACAGGAATGACCCTTGTTCCCCTAAAAGTCTATATCAAAGATGGCTATGCCAAGCTCCTTTTAGGCCTAGCTAAAGGGAAGCACGACTATGACAAACGGGAGTCTATCAAACGTCGTGAGCAAAACCGCGACATTGCGCGTGTTATGAAAGCTGTTAATCAGCGATAAAAAGAGGAATTGGAAATGGAAAAATTAGTTGCCTATAAACGCATGCCACTGTGGACTAAAGAAACTATGCCTGAAGCTGTTCAGCAGAAACACAATACCAAGGTCGGGACTTGGGGCAAGATTACTGTTGTAAAAGGAGTTCTCAAGTTTATTGAGTTGACCGAAGAAGGGGAAGTTCTAGCTGAGCACCTTTTTGAAGCAGGGGCAGATAATCCCATGGCGCAACCTCAAGCTTGGCACCGAGTGGAAGCTGCCACAGACGATGTAGAATGGTATTTGGAATTTTATTGTAGACCTGAGGACTATTTCCCTAAGAAATACAATACCAATCCTGTTCATTCAGAGGTCCTAGAGGCTATGCAGACAGTAAAACCAGGGAAGGCTTTGGATTTGGGCTGTGGTCAGGGTCGCAATTCCCTCTTTCTAGCCCAGCAAGGTTTTGATGTGACAGCTGTGGATCAAAATGAACTGGCTCTTGAAATCTTGCAAAGCATTGTGGAGCAGGAAGATTTGGACATGCCTGTTGGTCTTTACGATATCAATTCAGCCAGCATTGGGCAAGCCTATGATTTTATTGTATCGACAGTTGTTTTGATGTTTTTGCAAGCAGACCGCATTCCTGCAATTATCAAAAATATGCAGGAGAAAACCACTATTGGTGGCTACAATCTTATCGTCTGTGCCATGGACACGGAGGATTATCCTTGCTCAGTGAACTTCCCATTCACATTTAAAGAGGGAGAATTGGCAGACTATTACAAGGACTGGGAATTGGTCAAGTACAATGAAAATCCAGGCCATTTACACCGTCGCGATGAAAATGGCAATCGTATTCAACTACGTTTTGCGACCATGCTAGCTAAGAAAATCAAGTAAATATGTTATGGAGAGTCTGGGACAAAAAGATTTTGATTTTAGGAATTATTTATTATAAATTTTTAAAATCGATAGATTAGATAAAAAGCGAATAAGATCGAATACTGAATGTTAGATAACTCGTTTTGTTCGCTTTTTATATTTAAGGTTAGACTTTTGTCCCAGACTCTTTTAAAAATGCCAAATGTTATAAAAACGTAATATTTCTGACTATATAATTTTTATTTCAAGAATCGCTATAATTATAGAATAAAAGCAGTTTTATGCGTATATATATATATATATATACGCATAAAAATTATAATAGATTAGAAAATATAAAAAGGTGGCTATTGAATTATTAGAGTAAAAGTGTATTATAAGATATGATACAAATATTTATTTTGGAGGAAATTAGATGTTTCATAAAGGTAAACACGATCGTGAAAAGCAATTACGTTTTTCTATTCGTAAGGTCAGCTTTGGTGCAGCTAGTGTCGCAGTAGCTGCATTGTTCATGTTTTTAGGAAATGGGGCAGTATCTGCTGCAGAGCAAAGTGTGCCTTCAACTAATGGGGAGACTCAGGCACCGCAACCTAAAGAACCGAATGCTCAGAATGGGACCTACGAAGGGAATACAGTAGCCACTAGTCCTGCTGCAACAGTAGAGACAAATACTCAACCTTCAACAGTTGAAAATAGTCCTTCTCCAGAATCAGCACCTCAGAAGGTGGAGACTCTAGATAAGAAAGAATTAACAGATTTAATCAAAGAAATTGATGGAAAGTTTGCTAAAGGAACCTATGCTACTAAGACAGAAGAAAGCGTTAACAATCTTAGAGCTGTCTTAGAAGAAGCAAGAACTGATCTAAGCACTGCAACAACTAAAACTGAATTAACTGCAGCATATAGAAAGTTAATTACAGCAACATCAAAATTGCAAACAAAATCTGAAAAGAAAAAAGAACAAGCGGTAGATAATACAAGTGACAAAGGAAGCAAAAGCCCAAAAAATGCCAGCGCTGAAAAGCCTTTGGAGTCTAATTCTATTGCAAACTCAGGTTCTAGAGATGAACGTAATGGAAAAGCGTTGGATACAAATAATCCATTCCGTACAGGTACAGATGCAGCTCCTAGTACATCAGCAAGCACAGATCCGCTAGCTGCAAATGAACATGGTGTTAGCATCATCAATGGTAATTTCTCAGATACAACATTAGGAGCAGAGTTACCAACAGCAACGTCACCTATAGCTTCAACTATTGTAGAATTATCTAAATTAAAAGGTTGGAATGCTGTAGATTCAAGTACAAATAAAGTGTTGCTTATTTGGGCTGCTAAAACAGGAAATTATGAGTCTGCCCTTCCAGGACCGAAAACAAATATCGCAGCAGTCCTGTCTGTATATAATGAAAGAGGTAATGGTGGAACACCAAATACAGAATACGGACCGATTTACCAAGATATAGATGTTGTTCCTGGTCAGGAAGTAATTGTTAGCTATCGTTCTCAAAGTATTGGTCAAACTACTGGGATAAATGGTGCGAAATTAATAGTAAAAGATGCAAATACAGGTACTAAAATAGCAGAGGATAGAGCTAATTATCAAGGTTATCCTTTAGGAGAGTTTTCAAAAATTGTTAATGTTCCTGATGGGGTAACAAAACTTCGTCTCCAATTTGAATCAATTAACAATCGAAGTCATGATGAAGCAAATACTCACAGAACGCCTGATGGTATATATGCTGGTGCTAGTGTAAGTAATGTACGAGTAGGTAGTGGAGCTTATGTTGTACCTACTGTTACTGAAACAAGTTTTTCTAAAACAGCTGTTTCTGCTACTGCACAAAAAGTTACAGTTAGAATTCAAGCAAGACTTGAAAATAAAGGTGAAGCAACTTCAACAAGCCCAGTTTATTCTTTGGCAATTCCAGAGGGAGCAAGATTAGCAAGTTATGATAGATCTAAAATTGTTCCTACTACTACTACTGGAAATCAATTATCTATGCGTGTTAACTCAGTAAGACCGAAATCTTCTCAAGAGTTTTGGTACGAATTAGAACTTCCTGCAACAAAAGCTGAAACATTTGTACTGAATCCGACAGTCACTTATCAAACAAATGGCAATTTGATTTCAGGAACAACAGTTGCGACTACTAAAAAAGAAGGTGTTATAACATCACCTGCTCAAACTGTAACAGTCAATATGTATAAAGCTGATTTGCAAGCGGAAGCAGCAAAAGCAGCAGCTTTAAATCAAAGTGATTACACACCTGAAGCATGGGCTGCTTATCAAGCAGAAGTAGCTAAGGCTCAAGCGATTTTGAACGAAGAAACAAATAATGTAGAAATAGCAAATCGTAAAAATCAAGCGGATATTAATGCACAGACACTTCTTTTACAAAAAGCAAAAGCAAAATTAGATCTAGAAAAAGCAGCGCAAGCAGAGAAAGCAGCCATCGCAGCAGACAATAGCTTAACAGCAGCTCAACGTACAGCAAAAGAAAAAGAAGTAGATACTAAGAAAACAGAAGAAGAATCTAAGATTACAGCAGCCGACACAGCAGATGCAGTAGAAGCAGCGAAAACAGCAGGTGTAACAGCCATCGAAGGCGTGCACACACCAGGTAACTTAGATACTGTAAAAGAAGCAGCCAAAGCAAGCTTAGCAGAAGCAGCGAAAGCCGAAAAAGCAGCCATCGCAGCAGACAATAGCTTAACAGCAGCTCAACGTACAGCAAAAGAAAAAGAAGTAGATACTAAGAAAACAGAAGAAGAATCTAAGATTACAGCAGCCGACACAGCAGATGCAGTAGAAGCAGCGAAAACAGCAGGTGTAACAGCCATCGAAGGTGTTCACACACCAGGAAACTTAGATGCTGTTAAAGAGAAAGCCCTAGAAGCAATCCAAACAGCGTCAGAAACTAAGATTGCTTCAATTGATAAGAATGCTAAATTGTCAGACGCTGAAAAAGCCGCAGCGAAAGCTGAAGTAGCGCAAGCCGCTATCGCAGCTGTAAATGCTATCAATGAAGCGAAAGATCAAGATGGAGTAGACAGCGCTCAAACTACAGGAACAACAGCAATTAACGCAGTAAATCCAGTAGGTAAAGAGAAAGCCCTAGAAGCAATCCAAACAGCGTCAGAAACTAAGATTGCTTCAATTGATAAGAATGCTAAATTGTCAGACGCTGAAAAAGCCGCAGCGAAAGCTGAAGTAGCGCAAGCCGCTATCGCAGCTGTAAATGCTATCAATGAAGCGAAAGATCAAGATGGAGTAGACAGCGCTCAAACTACAGGAACAACAGCAATTAACGCAGTAAATCCAGTAGGTAAAGAGAAAGCCCTAGAAGCAATCCAAACAGCGTCAGAAACTAAGATTGCTTCAATTGATAAGAATGCTAAATTGTCAGACGATGAGAAAGTAGCAGCGAAAGCCGAAGTAGCGAAAGCAGCAATCGCAGCCGTAAATGCTATCAATGAAGCGAAAGATCAAGATGGAGTAGACGGCGCTCAAACTACAGGAACAACAGCAGTAGAAGCAGTAAATCCAGTAGGTAAAGAGAAAGCCCTAGAAGCAATCCAAACAGCGTCAGAAACTAAGATTGCCTCAATTGATAAGAACGCTAAATTGTCAGACGCTGAAAAAGCCGCAGCGAAAGCTGAAGTAGCGCAAGCCGCCATCGCAGCTGTAAATGCTATCAATGAAGCGAAGGATCAAGCAGGAGTAGACGGCGCTCAAACTACAGGAACAACAGCAGTAGAAGCAGTAAATCCAGTAGGTAAAGAGAAAGCCTTAGAAGCAATCCAAACAGCGTCAGAAGCTAAGATTGCCTCAATTGATAAGAATGCTAAATTGTCAGACGATGAAAAAGCAGCAGCGAAAGCTGAAGTAGCGCAAGCCGCCATCGCAGCCGTAAATGCTATCAATGAAGCGAAGGATCAGGCAGGAGTCGACGGCGCTCAAACTACAGGAACAACAGCAGTAGAAGCAGTAAATCCAGTAGGCAAAGAGAAAGCCCTAGAAGCAATCCAAACAGCGTCAGAAACTAAGATTGCCTCAATTGATAAGAACGCTAAATTGTCAGACGATGAAAAAGCCGCAGCGAAAGCTGAAGTAGCGCAAGCCGCCATCGCAGCCGTAAATGCTATCAATGAAGCGAAGGATCAAGCAGGAGTGGACGGCGCTCAAACTACAGGAACAACAGCAGTAGAAGCAGTAAATCCAGTAGGCAAAGAGAAAGCCCTAGAAGCAATCCAAACAGCGTCAGAAGCTAAGATTGCCTCAATTGATAAGAACGCTAAATTGTCAGACGATGAGAAAGCCGCAGCGAAAGCCGAAGTAGCGCAAGCCGCCATCGCAGCTGTAAATGCTATCAATGAAGCGAAGGATCAAGCAGGAGTGGACGGCGCTCAAACTACAGGAGTTAAAGCAATTGAAGCAGTAAATCCAGTAGGTACAAGCAGTACGAATAGCGCAGGCAACGGTATTACACCACCAACTGTAGAAGTCCCAGCTTATACAGAACCAGTAGGCACAAGTAGTACAGATGGTGAAGGCAATGTTATTATTCCACCAACTGTAGAAGTCCCAGCTTATACAGAACCAGTAGGCACAAGCAGTACAGCTGGTGACGGCAAGGTAGTTACGCCATCAACAGCAGAAGTCCCAGCCGGTAGTGTGAATGGTATTTCAGAAGAAATGCCAGCTCAGCCACATAAGGACGGCAGTGCTAATGAAATGTCAGATGGAACTCCAGTATCTGAAACTACAATAAATAAAGATCGACAACTTCCAAATACTGGTACAGCAGACTCTACAGTAGCTATGGTAGCAGCTGCAGCAAGTGCAGTACTTGGACTTGCTCTTGCAGGCCGTCGTCGTAAAGAAGACGAAGAAGCATAATTTATATATGAGTTAATCTAATCTTTTAGTAAAATTTGTATTTGATTTTATAGCTTATATAGAATTCCTTAAAAAAACTCTCCTAGTAGTCCATTGATTGCTAGGAGATTTTGGTTATTTGTCAATTATATAGGGTATTGAAACTGGAATAGTAGGACATGACTTCTGAAGCATTGTTAGAAATTAATACTCTTCGAAAATCTCTTCAAACCACGTCAGCGTCGCCTTACCGTACTCAAGTAAAGCCTACGGCTAGCTTCCTAGTTTGCTCTTTGATTTTCATTGATTATAATTTGACTTTCCTAATCTCTTTGTTCACATCTTATTTCAATATACTATAATTCCCCAATCAATTTGTTTATATTTTATTTCAATTTACTATACTTTTCTTCTATAATTAAAAATACGATTATTAATTTTTACGAATAATATAGAAAAGGAGGGAAATCATGTTTGTTGCGAGAGATGCTAGGGGACAGTTGGTAAATGTGTTAGAGGATAAGCTTGAGAAGGAAGAATATACCTGCCCAGCTTGTGGAGGTCAGCTCCGTTTGCGTCAAGAATCAAGTGTACGGACCCATTTTGCCCATAAATCTTTAAAAGACTGTGATTTTTCATTTGAAAATGAAAGTCCAGAACACCTAGCCAATAAGGAATCCCTCTATCACTGGTTGAAAAAAGAGGCAGAGGTACAATTAGAGTACCCGCTTCCAGAGCTTAAACAGATTGCGGATGTATTTGTAAATGGCAATCTAGCTTTAGAGGTTCAATGTAGTCCCTTGCCACAAAAACTTCTTAAAGAGCGTAGTAAGGGCTATCGTAGTCAGGGTTACCAAGTACTGTGGTTGCTGGGTCAAAAACTGTGGCTCAAGGACCGTTTGACTCGTCTGCAACAAGGTTTTCTCTATTTCAGTCAAAACATGGGCTTTTATATTTGGGAATTAGACAAGGAAAAACAGCTTTTAAGGCTTAAATATCTCATACACCAGGATCTTCGAGGCAAACTCCATTATCAGATTAAAGAATTTCCCTATGGTCAAGATAGTCTACTGGATATATTACGTCTTCCCTATAAGAAACAAAAAATATCTCATTTTACAGTTTCTGAGGACAAGGACATCTGTCGCTATATCCGACAACAGCTTTATTATCAAAATCCCTTTTGGATGAAAGAACAAGCAGAAGCCTATCAAAAGGGAGAAAATCTTCTGACTTATGGGCTCAAAGAATGGTATCCACAAATTCGACCAATAGTGGGCAAATTTTGCCAAATTGAGCAAGATTTGACTAGCTATTATCAGCACTTTTACACCTATTACAAAGAAAATCCTCAAAATGATTGGCAAAAGCTCTATCCACCAGCCTTTTATCAGCAATATTTCTTGAAAAATATGGTAGAATAGAAAGGATGGAGGAATCTAATGGTATTACAAAGACATGAAATAAATGAAAAAGATACATGGGATCTATCAACGATTTACCCAACTGACCAGGCTTGGGAAGAAGCCTTAAAAGAGTTAACAGAACAATTGGAGACAGTAGCCCAGTATGAAGGTCATCTCTTGGATAGTGCGGATAGCCTACTCGAAATCACTGAATTTTCTCTTGAAATGGAACGTCAGATGGAGAAGCTTTACGTTTATGCTCATATGAAAAATGACCAAGACACACGTGAAGCCAAGTATCAAGAGTACTACGCCAAGGCAATGACTCTCTACAGCCAGCTAGACCAAGCCTTTTCATTCTATGAACCTGAATTTATGGAAATTAGTGAAAAGCAGTATGCTGACTTTTTAGAGACTCAACCAAAGTTGCAGGTTTATCAACACTATTTTGACAAGCTTTTACAAGGTAAGGCTCATGTTCTTTCACAACGTGAAGAAGAATTATTAGCTGGAGCTGGGGAAATCTTTGGTTCGGCAAGTGAAACCTTCGCTATTTTAGATAATGCAGATATTGTCTTTCCATTTGTTAAAGATGAAGATGGTAACGAAGTACAATTATCACATGGCGTTTATATGCGCTTGATGGAGTCTAAAAACCGTGAGGTGCGTCGTGGTGCCTATCAAGCCCTTTATGCAACTTATGAGCAATTCCAACATACTTATGCTAAAACCTTGCAAACAAATGTTAAGGTTCAAAACTATCGTGCCAAAGTTCGCAACTACAAGAGTGCTCGTCATGCAGCCCTAGCGGCAAATTTTGTTCCAGAGAGTGTTTATGACAATTTGGTGGCAGCAGTTCGCAAGCACTTGCCACTCTTGCATCGATACCTTGAGCTTCGTTCAAAGATTTTGGGGATTTCAGACCTCAAGATGTACGATGTCTACACACCGCTTTCATCTGTTGAATACAGTTTTACCTACCAAGAAGCCTTGAAAAAGGCAGAAGAGGCCTTGGCAGTCTTGGGTGAAGATTATTTGAGCCGTGTTAAACGGGCCTTTAGCGAGCGTTGGATTGATGTTTATGAAAATCAAGGCAAGCGTTCAGGTGCCTACTCTGGTGGTTCTTACGATACCAATGCCTTTATGCTTCTAAACTGGCAGGACAATCTAGACAATCTCTTTACCTTAGTCCATGAAACTGGTCACAGTATGCATTCAAGCTATACTCGCGAAACGCAGCCTTATGTTTATGGAGATTACTCTATCTTCTTGGCAGAGATTGCATCAACTACCAATGAAAATATCTTGACGGAGAAATTATTGGAAGAAGTGGAAGATGATGCAACGCGCTTTGCTATTCTCAATAACTTCCTAGATGGTTTCCGTGGAACAGTTTTCCGCCAAACTCAATTTGCTGAGTTTGAACACGCCATTCACCAAGCGGATCAAAATGGTGAAGTTTTGACAAGCGATTTCTTAAATAAACTCTACGCAGACTTGAACCAAGAGTATTATGGATTGAGCAAGGAAGACAATCCTGAAATCCAATACGAGTGGGCACGTATTCCACACTTCTACTATAACTACTATGTATACCAATATTCAACAGGTTTTGCAGCAGCCTCAGCTTTGTCTGAAAAAATTGTTCATGGTAGTCAAGAAGACCGTGACCGCTATATCGACTACCTCAAGGCTGGTAAATCTGACTACCCACTTAATGTCATGAGAAAAGCTGGTGTTGATATGGAGAAGGAAAACTACCTCAACGATGCCTTTGCAGTCTTTGAACGTCGTTTAAATGAGTTTGAAGCCCTTGTTGAAAAATTGGGATTGGCATAAGATGGTTGAATCGTATAGTAAAAACGCCAACCATAACATGCGTCGTCCTGTTGTCAAGGAAGAAATTGTGGACTTGATGCGCCAGCGCCAAAAGCAAGTCACAGGTTCTTTGAAAGAATTGGAAAACTTTGCTCGTAAGGAAAATATTCCCATCATCCCCCATGAAACGGTTGCTTATTTCCGTTTTCTCATGGAAACCATGCAGCCTAAAAATATTCTGGAAATTGGTACGGCTATCGGTTTTTCAGCTCTCTTGATGGCGGAACATGCGCCAAATGCCAAGATTACAACCATTGATCGCAATCCAGAGATGATTGGTTTTGCTAAGGAAAATTTCGCCCAGTTTGACAGTCGCAAGCAAATCACTCTCCTAGAGGGAGAGGCGGTAGATGTCTTATCAACCCTGACAGAGTCCTATGATTTCGTCTTTATGGATTCTGCTAAGTCTAAATACATCGTCTTTTTGCCAGAAATTCTCAAACACTTGGACGTTGGAGGTGTGGTTGTCTTGGATGATATTTTCCAAGGTGGTGATGTTGCCAAGGACATTATGGAAGTCCGTCGTGGCCAGCGAACCATTTATCGAGGCCTTCAAAGACTATTTGATGCAACCTTAGACAATCCAGGACTAACCGCAACACTAGTACCTCTGGGGGACGGCATCCTCATGCTTCGTAAAAATGTAGCAGATGTTCAATTACCTGACGGCGAATGATTTTCAGAATAATTTAAGAAAATATAGTAAAATAGATAGGGTAACACTTATCTCAAAGGAGTAAACATGAAGAAAAAACTATTGGCAGGTGCCATTACACTATTATCAGTAGCAACTTTAGTAGCTTGTTCGAAAGGTTCAGAAGGAGCAGACCTTATCAGCATGAAAGGGGATGTCATCACAGAACATCAGTTTTATGAGCAAGTGAAGAGCAATCCTTCAGCTCAACAAGTGTTGTTGAACTTGACCATCCAAAAAGTGTTTGAGAAACAATATGGCTCAGAAGTAGATGACAAAGAAGTCAACGATACTATTGCCGAAGAAGAAAAACAATATGGTGAGAACTACCAACGTGTCTTGTCACAAGCAGGTATGACCCTTGAAACACGTAAAGCTCAAATTCGTACAAGTAAATTGGTTGAGTTGGCAGTTAAAAAAGCAGCAGAAGCTGAATTGACAGATGATGCCTATAAGAAAGCCTTTGATGAGTACACTCCAGATGTGACTGCTCAAATCATTCGTCTTGATAATGAGGATAAAGCGAAAGAAGTCCTCGAAAAAGCCAAGGCAAGTGGTGCAGACTTTGCTCAATTAGCCAAAGATAACTCAACTGATGAGAAAACTAAAGCGAATGGTGGAGAAATCACCTTTGATTCTGCTTCAACAGAAGTACCAGAACAAGTTAAAAAAGCTGCTTTTGCTTTAGATGTAAATGGTGTTTCTGATGTGATTAAAGCCACTGGCACACAAGCCTATAGTAGCCAATATTACATTGTAAAACTCACTAAGAAAACAGAAAAATCATCTAATATCGATGATTATAAAGAAAAATTAAAAACGGTTATCTTAACTCAAAAACAAAACGACGCAACATTTGTTCAAAGCATTATCGGAAAAGAATTGCAAGCAGCTAATATCAAGGTCAAAGACCAAGCCTTCCAAAATATCTTTACCCAATATATCGGTGGTGGAGATTCAAGCTCAAGTAGTTCATCAAAAGAATAAAACAGAAAAGAGCCAAGTGCTCTTTTTTCTTATGAGAAAATCTTTTATCTTAAGGATAAGAGTTTTTTTCTTTCGGAAAAAATGGTATAATAGCAATCAAAACTAGAAAATAAACGGAATTTGGGAATCATTTTTTTGTTCTCATTAGATTGGTGATACTATGAAGATTAGTAAGAGGCACCTATTAAACTATTCTATCCTAGTTCCTTACTTACTTTTATCTATTTTGGGCTTGATTGTAGTCTATTCTACAACCAGTGCCATTCTTATCGAAGAAGGTAAAAGTGCCCTGCAATTAGTTCGAAGTCAGGGAATGTTTTGGGGCTTTAGTTTAATATTGATTGCCTTGATATATAAGCTGAAACTAAATTTTTTAAGAAAAGAACGACTTTTATTTATTGTTATGTTTATTGAGCTAATTCTATTAGCTCTGGCTCGCTTAATTGGTACGCCAGTTAATGGAGCCTATGGTTGGATATCAGTAGGACCTTTGACCATTCAGCCAGCTGAGTATTTGAAGATTATTATCGTCTGGTACTTGGCTCAACGTTTTTCAAAACAACAGGATGAAATTGCTGTTTATGATTTCCAAGTTTTAACTCAAAATCAATGGATTCCTCGTGCTTTTAATGATTGGCGCTTTGTCCTCTTGGTAATGATAGGAAGTCTGGCTATTTTCCCAGATTTGGGGAATGCTACTATCCTAGCTTTGGTTGCCTTGATTATGTATACAGTTAGTGGGATTGCTCATCGTTGGTTTATAGCCTTTATCGGTCTTTTGTTTGGGGTTTCGGCTCTTTCCTTAACAGCTATTGATATGATAGGGGTTGATAAGTTTTCAAAAGTTCCAGTATTTGGATATGTGGCTAAACGTTTCAGCGCCTATTTTAATCCCTTTGCTGATTTGGCAGGAGCTGGTCACCAACTCGCAAATTCCTATTTTGCCATGGTCAATGGTGGATGGTTTGGTCTAGGTTTAGGAAATTCAATCGAAAAACGTGGCTATCTACCAGAGGCCCATACAGACTTTGTATTTTCAATTGTCATTGAAGAATTTGGATTTGTAGGAGCCAGCTTGATTTTAGCCCTTGTCTTTTTCCTAATTTTGCGAATTATCCTAGTCGGTATTCGTGCTAAGAATCCCTTTAATTCCATGATGGCAATTGGAGTTGGAGGTATGATGTTGGTACAGGTCTTTGTCAATATCGGTGGAATTTCTGGTATTATTCCTTCGACAGGAGTAACCTTCCCCTTCTTATCGCAAGGAGGAAACAGTCTCCTGGTCTTATCTGTAGCCATCGCCTTTGTCTTAAATATTGATGCAAGTGAAAAACGTGCCCAATTATATGAGGAGTTAGAAACTCACTCATCAAACTATATGTAGAGTTGATAGTGGAAAGGATTACCTATGTCTCTTCAAAAATTAGAAAACTATAGTAATAAAGCTGTCGTGCAAGAAGAAGTATTGATTTTAACAGAATTGTTAGAAGATATCACCAAAAACATGCTTGCCCCAGAGACTTTTGAAAAAATCATGCAGTTGAAGGAATTGTCAACTCAAGAAGATTATCAAGGCTTGAACCAATTAGTTACTAGTCTGTCAAATGATGAAATGGCTTATATTTCACGCTATTTCTCTATCTTGCCCCTTTTGATTAATATTTCAGAAGACGTGGATTTAGCCTATGAAATCAACCACCAAAATAATATCGATCAAGATTATCTTGGTAAATTATCAGCAACGATTAAAATGGTTGCAGAAAAAGAAAATGCGGTTGAAATTCTAGAACACTTGAATGTTGTCCCTGTTTTGACAGCCCATCCAACACAAGTGCAACGTAAGAGTATGTTGGATTTGACCAATCATATCCATACCCTCTTGCGTAAGTATCGTGATGTGAAATTAGGTCTGATTAATAAGGAAAAATGGCATAATGATCTCCGTCGTTATATTGAGATTATCATGCAGACAGATATGATTCGTGAAAAGAAATTGAAAGTAACCAATGAAATCACGAATGTTATGGAATACTACAATAGTTCATTCCTGAAAGCTGTTCCTCATTTGACTGCTGAGTACAAGCGTCTGGCTAAAAAACATGGCTTAGAGTTGAAACATCCTAAACCAATTACCATGGGAATGTGGATTGGTGGAGACCGTGATGGAAATCCCTTTGTTACAGCAGATACCTTGAAGAAATCTGCCATGACCCAGTGTGAAGTCATCATGAACTACTACGATGAAAAGATTTACCAACTTTATCGTGAGTTCTCTCTCTCAACTAGTATTGTCAATGTCAGCAAACAAGTCAGAGAAATGGCTCGTCAATCTAAGGATAACTCTATCTACCGTGAAAAAGAGCTTTACCGCCGTGCCTTGTTTGATATTCAATCAAAAATCCAAGCAACAAAAACCTATCTGATTGAGGATAAGGAAGTTGGGGCTCGCTATGAAACAGCTAATGATTTTTATAAGGATTTAATTACTATTCGTGATTCCCTCTTGGAAAATAAGGGTGAAGCACTGATTTCTGGTGATTTTGTTGAGCTGATTCAGGCAGTTGAAATTTTTGGTTTCTATTTGGCATCCATCGACATGCGTCAAGATTCTAGTGTTCATGAGGCCTGCGTAGCAGAACTCTTAAAATCAGCAGGAATTCATTCTCATTATAGCGAACTCAGTGAAGAAGAAAAATGCCAGCTTCTCTTGAAAGAATTGGAAGAAGATCCACGTATTCTTTCTGCTACTCATGTTGAAAAATCAGAGTTACTTGAAAAAGAATTGGCTATCTTTAAGGCTGCTCGTAATTTGAAAGATAAGTTGGGTGATGATGTTATTCGTCAGACTATCATTTCACATGCAACCAGCGTATCAGACATGCTGGAATTGGCAATCTTGCTAAAAGAAGTAGGGTTAGTTGATAAAGAAAGAGCCCGTGTCCAAATCGTTCCTCTCTTTGAGACAATTGAGGACTTGGACCACTCGGAAGAAACCATGAGAGAATACCTTTCTCTTGGTCTAGCTAAGAAATGGATTGCTTCACGTAATAATTACCAAGAAATCATGCTTGGTTACTCTGATAGTAATAAAGATGGTGGTTACTTATCATCATGTTGGACCCTCTACAAGGCTCAACAACAATTGACTGCTATTGGAGATGAATTTGGCGTTAAGGTTACCTTCTTCCACGGCCGTGGTGGGACTGTCGGTCGTGGTGGTGGACCAACTTATGAAGCTATTACCTCTCAACCGCTCAAGTCTATCAAGGATCGTATCCGTTTGACGGAGCAGGGTGAAGTAATTGGCAATAAATACGGTAACAAAGATGCTGCCTATTATAACCTTGAAATGTTGGTTTCAGCAGCTATTAACCGTATGATTACTCAGTGGAAGAGTGATACTAATACCTCAAATCGCTATGAGGCTATTATGGATCAAGTAGTGGACCGTAGTTATGATATTTACCGAGACCTAGTCTTTGGGAATGAACACTTCTATGATTATTTCTTTGAGTCAAGTCCTATTAAGGCCATTTCCAGCTTTAATATCGGTTCTCGTCCAGCTGCTCGTAAGACTATTACAGAAATCGGTGGTTTGCGTGCCATTCCTTGGGTCTTCTCATGGTCACAAAGTCGCGTCATGTTCCCTGGTTGGTATGGTGTCGGATCAAGCTTCAAGGAGTTTATCGATAAAAATCCAGAGAATATCGCTATCTTACGAGATATGTACCAAAATTGGCCTTTCTTCCAATCTCTCCTTTCAAATGTAGACATGGTCTTGTCAAAATCTAACATGAATATTGCTTTTGAATATGCTAAGTTATGTGAAGATGATCAAGTGAAAGCTATTTATGATACTATTTTAGACGAATGGCAATTAACGAAAAATGTTATCCTAGAGATTGAAGGGTATGACGAATTATTAGCTGAAAATCCATATCTGAAAGCAAGTTTGGATTACCGTATGCCATACTTTAATATCCTCAACTATATCCAGTTGGAGTTGATTAAACGACAACGTCGAGGAGAATTGTCAAGCGATCAAGAAAAATTAATCCATACAACCATCAACGGAATTGCGACAGGATTGCGTAATTCGGGTTGATACCGATCAAACTTCCTCTTTTCTATAGGGGAAGTTTTTGATATTTCAAAAAAATACCAAAAGAGTCTTGACAAGTAATTGAAAAATGATATAATTTAACCATTCAGAAAAGTAGTCATACAAACTTTTTAGAGAGTCTGTGGTAGCTGAAAACAGATAAGTGGTGATGATGAAAATTGGGCTGGATGTTATTTAGAATTTGAAATCATAAAAATTCGGTGAGCACACCTTACAGTGCATCTCGTTATTGCGAGACTGAGCGATAGGGAAATTCCCTGTAATTGAGGTGGTACCGCGCATCGACGTCCTCACACAAGTTTTTTGTGTGAGGACTTTTTTGATGGAGGTTAGTATGGAAAGAAAACGATGGCGTCGCTTGTTTATACTCAATGAAAATCAAAGTACAAACTAGGAAGCTAGCCGCAGGTTGCTCAAAGCACTGCTTTGAGGTTGTGGATAGAACTGACGAAGTCAGTAACCATAGCTACGGCAAGGTGAAGCTGACGTGGTTTGAAGAGATTTTCGAAGAGTATTAGATAAGTAAAGTATTTTAAAGGAATAAAAAAGGAGAAATAGAATGAAAAATAAACGTTTAATTGGAATTATCGCTGCATTAGCAGTCTTAGTAGCAGGAAGCTTGATTTACTCTTCAATGAATAAACCAGAAGCTAAGAATGAAAAGAAAGTTGCCAAAGTTGGTGTCCTTCAGTTTGTGAGCCATCCATCTCTTGACTTGATTTATAAAGGGATTCAAGATGGACTTGCAGAAGAAGGATATAAAGATGACCAAGTTAAAATTGATTTTATGAACTCAGAAGGTGACCAAAGTAAGGTTGCGACAATGAGTAAACAGTTGGTTGCAAATGGCAATGATCTTGTAGTTGGTATTGCTACACCAGCTGCTCAAGGTTTGGCAAGCGCCACAAAAGACCTACCTGTTATCATGGCCGCTATTACAGACCCAATCGGAGCTAACTTGGTCAAAGATTTGAAAAAACCAGGCGGCAACATTACAGGGGTGTCTGACCACAATCCAGCTCAACAACAAGTTGAACTCATTAAGGCTCTTACACCAAATGTGAAAACAATCGGAGCTCTTTACTCAAGTAGCGAAGACAATTCAAAAACACAGGTCGAAGAATTTAAGGCTTATGCTGAAAAAGCAGGTTTGACAGTAGAAACATTTGCAGTTCCTTCAACAAATGAAATTGCTTCAACAGTCAACGTTATGACTAGCAAGGTCGATGCTATCTGGGTTCCAATCGACAACACAATCGCATCTGCATTTTCAACAGTTGTATCAAGCAACCAATCAGCTAAAAAACCAATCTACCCAAGCGCAACTGCCATGGTAGAAGCTGGTGGTTTGGCATCAGTTGTAGTTGACCAACACGACCTTGGTGTGGCAACTGGTAAAATGATTGCGCAAGTCTTGAAAGGTGCAAAACCAGCTGATACTCCAGTTAATGTCTTTTCAACTGGTAAATCAGTAATCAATAAAAAATTGGCACAAGAGTTAGGTATTACTATTCCTGAATCTGTTCTAAAAGAAGCAGGACAAGTGATCGAATAATCTGTAATGGAGGAGTTGGGGACATCTCCTCCAATTTTTTACAATAGAAATCATATAGAAAAGGTTAAGAAACAGATGATATTATCTATTATTTCTCAAGGATTTGTCTGGGCTATTTTAGGTCTGGGGATCTTTATGACATTTAGGATTTTGAACTTTCCAGATATGACGACAGAAGGTTCTTTCCCTCTTGGGGGAGCTGTTGCTGTCACTCTGATAACCAAAGGTGTAAATCCCTTTTTAGCGACTCTTGTTGCTGTTGGAGCAGGTTGTTTGGCTGGAATGGCAGCAGGACTTCTTTATACAAAAGGGAAGATCCCAACCTTGCTCTCAGGGATTTTGGTAATGACTTCCTGTCACTCTATCATGCTATTGATTATGGGACGTGCAAATTTAGGACTGCTTGGAACCAAGCAAATTCAGGATGTCTTGCCTTTTACTTCAGATTTGAACCAACTATTGACAGGTCTTATCTTTGTCAGTCTTGTCATTGCTCTCATGCTCTTTTTCTTGGACACCAAACTCGGACAAGCCTATATTGCTACAGGTGACAATCCTGATATGGCTAGAAGTTTTGGAATTCATACTGGGCGCATGGAGCTCATGGGTTTGGTCTTATCAAATGGTGTGATTGCCCTTGCAGGAGCTCTCATTGCCCAGCAAGAAGGCTATGCTGATGTATCTCGAGGAATAGGGGTTATCGTTGTAGGTCTTGCAAGTTTGATTATTGGGGAAGTTATTTTCAAGAGTTTGAGTTTGGCAGAGCGCTTGGTTGCCATCGTTGTGGGTTCTATCGCCTATCAATTCTTAGTGTGGGCAGTTATTGCGCTTGGATTTAACACAAGCTACCTTCGTTTGTACAGTGCCGTGATTTTAGCAGTCTGCCTCATGATTCCTACATTTAAGCAAACAATCTTGAAAGGAGCCAAGTTAAGCAAATGACAGCAATTGTAGAATTAAAAAATGCAACCAAAGTTGTTAAAAATGGCTTTGATGAAGAAAAGATTATTTTAAATGATGTTTCCTTAGAAATTTTTGAACAGGATTTCATCACGATTTTAGGTGGAAATGGGGCTGGGAAATCAACTCTCTTTAACACTATTGCAGGAACCTTATCCTTAACCAGTGGGACTATTCGTATTTTAGGTGAAGATGTTACCAAGTTTTCACCAGAGAAACGAGCTAAGTATCTGTCTCGTGTTTTCCAAGATCCCAAGATGGGGACAGCCCCTCGTATGACGGTAGCTGAAAATCTTTTGATTGCCAAGTTTCGTGGTGAAAAACGCGGACTGTTTCCGAGACGTCTGGCTAGCTACAAGGATGAATTTCAGACAACCATTGAAAAAGTGGGAAATGGTCTTGAGAAACACTTGAATACACCGATTGAGTTCTTGTCAGGTGGACAAAGACAAGCCTTGAGTCTCTTGATGGCAACCTTGAAGCGACCTGAGTTGCTCTTGCTAGATGAACATACTGCAGCCCTTGATCCAAAGACCAGTGTGTCCCTAATGGAATTGACAGATGAATTTGTTAAGAAAGATCAGCTGACAGCCCTTATGATTACTCATCATATGGAAGATGCTCTCAAATACGGCAATCGCTTGATTGTCATGAAAGAAGGACGGATTATCCAAGATTTAAACCAAGAAGAAAAAGCAAAGATGAAGATTTCAGACTACTATCAATTATTTGAATAGATAATCTCTATTTTCATCAAGAATTGTGAAGCAAAACTTAGAGGCACGGAAGTGTTTCTGAGTTTTTTATCTTCTCTTGAAATCTAAAAAATGAGGCAAAGATAATTACGGAAAGTGTATGAAATGGTTTACTTTTTTTCAGAAATAAAGTATACTATATAAAGTAAACTATGATAACATGGAGGTATTGTGTATGGTTGACAAAAAAGTCATTGAAGAAATCAAAAACAATGCCAACATTGTGGAAGTCATAGGAGATGTGATTTCTTTACAAAAGGCAGGACGGAACTATCTTGGGCTCTGTCCTTTTCATGGTGAAAAAACACCTTCTTTCAACGTTGTAGAGGACAAGCAGTTTTACCACTGTTTTGGTTGTGGTCGCTCGGGTGATGTCTTTAAGTTCATAGAGGAGTACCAAGGGGTTCCCTTTATGGAGGCTGTCCAAATCTTAGGTCAGCGTGTCGGGATAGAGGTAGAAAAACCGCTTTATAATGAACAGAAGCCTGTTTCGCCTCACCAAGCTCTTTATGATATGCATGAAGATGCTGCCAAATTTTATCATGCTATTCTCATGACAACGACTATGGGGGAAGAGGCCAGAAACTACCTCTATCAACGTGGTTTGACAGATGAAGTGCTCAAACATTTTCGGATTGGTTTAGCGCCTCCAGAACGAAACTATCTCTATCAACGTTTGTCTGCTCAGTATCGTGAAGAGGATTTTCTAGATTCAGGACTGTTTTATCTCTCTGATGCCAATCAATTTGTAGACACCTTTCACAATCGCATTATGTTTCCCCTTACAAATGATCAGGGAAAGGTCATTGCCTTCTCAGGTCGTATCTGGCAGAAAACGGATTCACAAACTTCTAAGTATAAAAATAGCCGATCGACTGCAATTTTTAACAAAAGTTACGAATTATATCATATGGATAGGGCAAAAAAATCTTCTGGTAAAGCCAGTGAGATTTACCTCATGGAAGGGTTCATGGATGTTATTGCAGCCTATCGGGCTGGAATAGAAAATGCTGTGGCGTCTATGGGAACGGCCTTGAGTCGTGAGCATGTTGAGCATCTGAAAAGGTTAACCAAGAAGTTGGTTCTTGTTTACGATGGCGATAAGGCTGGACAGGCTGCGACATTGAAAGCCTTGGATGAAATTGGCGATATGCCTGTGCAAATCGTTAGCATGCCTGATAACTTGGATCCAGATGAGTATCTACAAAAAAATGGTCCAGAAGATTTGGCCTATCTATTAACGAAAACTCGTATTAGTCCGATTGAGTTTTACATTCACCAGTACAAGCCTGAAAATAGTGAAAATCTGCAGGCTCAGATTGAGTTTATTGAAAAAATAGCTCCCTTGATTGTTCAAGAAAAGTCTATTACTGCTCAAAACAGCTATATTCATATTTTAGCTGACAGTCTGGCGTCCTTTGATTATGTCCAGATTGAGCAGATTGTTAATGAGAGTCGACAGGCACAAAGACAGAATCGCATGGAAGGGATTTCTAGACCGACGCCAATCACCATGCCTGTCACCAAGCAGTTATCGGCTATTATGAGGGCAGAATCCCATCTACTTTATCGAATGATGGAATCCCCTCTTGTTTTGAATGATTACCGTTTGAGAGAAGATTTTGCATTTGACACACCTGAATTTCAGGTCTTATATGACTTGCTTGGCCAGTATGGCAATCTTCCTCCAGAAGTTCTAGCAGAACAGACAGAGGAAGTTGAAAGAGCTTGGTACCAAGTCTTAGCTCAGGATTTGCCTGCTGAGATGTCACCGCAGGAACTTAGTGAAGTAGAGATGACTCGAAACAAGGCTCTCTTGAATCAGGACAATATGAGAATCAAAAAGAAGGTGCAGGAAGCTAGCCATGTAGGAGATACCGACACAGCCCTAGAAGAATTGGAACGTTTAATTTCCCAAAAGAGAAGAATGGAGTAATAATGGCAACAAAACAAAAAGAAGTAACAACATTTGACGTACAAGTAGCAGAATTTATCCGCAATCATAAGCAAAAAGGGACAGCAACAGACGATGAAATTAATGCTAGTCTAGTCATTCCTTTTACCTTGGATGCTGATGGGATAGAAGATCTTTTGCAACGGATTCAGGATGCAGGGATTTCAATCACAGATAACGAAGGGAATCCAAGTGCGCGTGTTCTTAGTGCAGAAGAAGAGCCAGAACTCAGCGACGAGGACTTGATTGGTTCAACTTCGGCTAAGGTAAACGACCCTGTCCGTATGTACTTGAAAGAAATTGGTGTCGTTCCTCTCTTGACCAATGAAGAGGAAAAAGAATTGGCACTAGCAGTTGAAGCTGGCGATATCGAAGCTAAACAACGTCTTGCGGAAGCCAACCTTCGTTTGGTTGTTTCCATTGCCAAACGCTATGTCGGCCGTGGTATGCAGTTCCTTGACTTGATTCAAGAAGGAAACATGGGCTTGATGAAGGCAGTTGACAAGTTTGACTATTCTAAAGGATTCAAGTTCTCAACTTACGCAACTTGGTGGATTCGTCAGGCCATCACTCGTGCTATTGCGGATCAAGCTCGTACCATCCGTATCCCAGTCCACATGGTTGAAACTATTAATAAATTGGTTCGTGAACAACGTAATCTCCTTCAAGAATTGGGACAAGATCCAACGCCAGAACAAATTGCTGAACGTATGGATATGACCCCTGATAAGGTGCGTGAAATCTTGAAGATTGCCCAAGAACCAGTATCGCTTGAAACACCAATCGGTGAAGAGGATGATAGCCATCTTGGGGACTTTATCGAAGATGAAGTGATTGAAAATCCAGTGGACTATACAACTCGTATCGTCTTGCGTGAGCAGTTGGATGAGGTCTTGGATACTCTTACAGATCGTGAAGAAAATGTTCTACGTCTACGTTTCGGACTAGATGATGGGAAAATGCGCACCCTTGAAGATGTGGGGAAAGTCTTTAACGTAACCCGTGAGCGTATTCGTCAGATTGAGGCTAAAGCTTTGAGAAAACTACGCCAACCAAGTCGCAGCAAACCGCTTCGTGATTTTATTGAAGACTAAGAGTGAGGATAAATATGGCTTATACAGAAGAACAAATCGAAACTATCAAAACACGAATTTTATCAGCCTTGGAAGAAGTCATCGACCCTGAGTTGGGGATTGATATTGTTAATCTTGGTTTGATTTATGAGATTCGTTTTGACGGCGACACAGGACAAACAGAGATTGATATGACTTTGACAACTATGGGTTGTCCCCTAGCGGACCTTTTGACGGACCAGATTTATGATGCCATGACAGAGGTTCCAGAAGTAACTGATACTGAGGTTAAATTAGTCTGGTATCCAGCCTGGACCGTTGAAAAAATGAGTCGCTATGCACGCATTGCGCTAGGTATTAAGTAAACAGATAAAAGTATATGAGAGACCATTGGAAAAGCGAGGAAATTTCCCCTCTTTTCCTCTAGTCTCTCCTTTCTTTTGCTGATTTTATTCAAAGAAAATGATATAATAGTAGTTATGGAAAAAAAGAAATTACGAATCAATATGTTGAGTTCAAGTGAGAAAGTAGCAGGACAAGGAGTTTCAGGTGCCTACCGTGAATTAGTTCGTCTTCTTCACCGTGATGCCAAGGACCAATTGATTGTTACAGAAAATCTTCCAATCGAGGCAGATGTGACTCACTTTCATACAATTGATTTCCCCTATTATTTATCAACATTCCAAAAGAAGCGCTCAGGTAGGAAAATTGGCTATGTGCATTTCTTACCTGATACACTTGAGGGGAGTTTGAAAATTCCATTTTTCTTAAAGGGAATTGTTAAACGCTATGTATTTTCTTTTTACAATCGGATGGAGCACTTGGTGGTGGTCAATCCTATGTTTATAGAGGATTTGGTGGCCGCTGGTATTCCACGTGAAAAAGTGACCTATATTCCTAACTTTGTCAACAAGGAAAAATGGCATCCTCTTCCACAAGAAGAGGTAGCGAGACTGCGAACAGAACTTGGCGTTAGTGACAATCAGTTTATCGTAGTAGGTGCTGGTCAAGTCCAGAAACGCAAAGGGATTGATGATTTTATCTGTCTGGCTGAGGAATTGCCTCAGATTACCTTTATCTGGGCGGGTGGTTTCTCTTTTGGTGGTATGACAGATGGTTATGAACGCTACAAGAAAATGATGGATAATCCACCTGAAAATTTGATTTTTCCAGGTATCGTATCACCAGAGCGAATGCGTGAGTTGTATGCCCTAGCGGACCTTTTCTTGTTGCCTAGTTATAATGAGCTCTTCCCTATGACTATTTTAGAGGCTGCCAGTTGTGAAGCTCCGATTATGTTACGTGATTTGGATCTCTATAAGGTTATTTTGGAGGGAAATTATCGGGGGACAGCAGATAGAGAAGAGATGAAAGAGGCTATTTTAGAATATCAAGCAAATCCTGTTGCCTTAAAAGATCTCAAAGACAAAGCTAAGAATATTCCTAGAGAGTATTCTGAAGAGCATCTGTTACAAATTTGGTTGGACTTTTATGAGAAACAAGCCGCTTTAGGGAGAAAGTAAAAAGTGAGGTAATCTATGCGAATTGGTTTATTTACAGATACCTATTTTCCTCAGGTTTCTGGTGTTGCGACCAGTATTCGAACCTTGAAAACAGAACTTGAAAAGCAGGGACATACTGTTTTTATCTTTACGACGACAGATAAGGATGTTAATCGCTACGAAGATTGGCAAATTATCCGCATTCCAAGTGTGCCTTTCTTTGCTTTCAAAGATCGCCGCTTTGCCTATAGAGGCTTTAGCAAGGCGCTTGAAATTGCCAAGCAGTATCAGCTAGATATTATCCATACTCAGACAGAATTTTCTCTAGGCTTGTTGGGGATTTGGATTGCGCGTGAATTGAAGATTCCAGTTATTCATACCTATCACACCCAGTACGAAGACTATGTGCATTATATTGCCAAGGGGATGTTGATTCGTCCGAGTATGGTTAAGTATCTGGTCAGAGGTTTCCTTCATGACGTGGATGGGGTTATTTGCCCGAGTGAGATTGTTCGGGACTTGCTATCTGACTATAAAGTCAAGGTTGAAAAGAGGGTCATTCCAACTGGAATTGAATTAGCTAAATTTGAACGTCCAGAAATCAAGCAAGAAAATCTAAAAGAACTACGTAGTAAACTAGGGATTCAAGATGATGAAAAGATGCTGCTTAGTCTTTCCAGAATTTCCTATGAAAAAAATATTCAAGCAGTACTAGTAGCCTTTGCAGAAGTTCTGAGAGAGGAAGACAAGGTGAAACTGGTAGTTGCTGGGGATGGGCCTTATCTGGATGACCTCAAAGAGCAAGCCCAGAAACTAGAGATTCAAGATTCAGTCATCTTTACAGGCATGATTGCTCCTAGTGAGACGGCTCTTTATTATAAGGCGGCAGATTTCTTCATCTCTGCCTCGACAAGTGAAACGCAGGGTTTGACATATTTGGAAAGCTTAGCTAGTGGAACGCCTGTCATTGCTCACGGAAATCCTTATCTGGACAATCTCATCAATGACAAGATGTTCGGAACCTTATATTATGGAGAGAATGATTTGGCTGGAGCTATTTTAGAGGCTCTAATTGCAACACCAGATATGAATGAGCATAGCTTATCAGAGAAATTATATGAGATTTCAGCTGAGAACTTTGGAAAACGGGTGCATGAATTTTATTTGGATGCCATTATTTCAAATAATTTCGAGAAAGATTTAGCCAAAGATGATACGGTTAGTCAGCGTATCTTTAAGACAGTTTTGTATCTTCCACAACAGGTGGTTGCTGTGCCTGTAAAAGGTTCTAGACGGATGCTGAAGGCATCAAAAACACAGTTAATCAGCATCAGAGATTATTGGAAAAACAGTGAAGAATAGAAAGAGGAACAGCTATGAAAAAACAATTAATGAGAAGTGGTCATGATAAAAAGATTGCTGGTGTTTGTGCTGGAGTGGCTAATTATTTTGATATGGACCCCACTATTGTTCGTGTAATATGGGGTGTTCTTGCTTTTGGTTATGGAGCTGGAATTGTAGCCTATATCATTTTATGGATTATTGCACCAGTAGCAACTGACTATTGAAAACTAGCTAAATTCATGCTAAGATAATAGAAAATAGAATGTAACGAAGGAGAGAAAAATGGCATTTGGAGATAATGGAAATCGTAAAAAAACTATGTTTGAGAAAATAACCTTGTTTATCGTGATTATCATGCTAGTAGCAAGTTTATTGGGAATTTTTGCAACTGCAATTGGTGCCCTCAGTAATCTATAAAATAGATTCAAGAAAATTTTGTGACTGGGATTTCCCAGCCCTTTTTTAAAGTGAGAAGAAAAAATGAGTATGTTTTTAGATACAGCCAAGATCAAGGTCAAGGCTGGTAATGGTGGTGATGGCATGGTTGCCTTTCGCCGTGAAAAATATGTCCCTAATGGGGGTCCTTGGGGTGGTGACGGTGGTCGTGGAGGAAATGTGGTCTTCGTTGTAGACGAAGGTTTGCGTACCCTCATGGATTTCCGCTACAATCGTCATTTCAAGGCTGATTCTGGTGAAAAAGGAATGACCAAAGGAATGCATGGTCGTGGTGCTGATGACCTTAGAGTTCGAGTGCCACAAGGTACGACCGTTCGTGATGCAGAGACTGGCAAGGTTTTGACAGATTTGATAGAACACGGGCAAGAATTTATCGTTGCTCACGGTGGACGTGGTGGACGTGGAAATATCCGCTTTGCGACACCAAAAAATCCTGCACCGGAAATCTCTGAAAATGGAGAACCAGGTCAGGAACGTGAGTTGCAATTGGAACTAAAAATCTTGGCAGATGTCGGTTTAGTTGGATTCCCATCTGTAGGAAAATCAACACTTTTAAGTGTTATCACATCTGCTAAACCAAAAATCGGTGCCTACCACTTTACGACAATTGTGCCAAATCTAGGAATGGTTCGTACCCAATCCGGTGAATCCTTTGCAGTAGCCGATCTGCCAGGTTTGATTGAAGGGGCTAGTCAGGGGGTCGGTCTGGGAACCCAGTTCCTCCGTCATATCGAACGTACACGTGTCATCCTTCATATCATTGATATGTCAGCTAGCGAAGGCCGTGATCCTTATGAGGATTATCTAGCTATCAATAAAGAGTTGGAGTCATATAATCTCCGTCTCATGGAGCGTCCGCAGATTATTGTAGCCAATAAGATGGACATGCCTGAAAGTCAAGAAAATCTTGAAGTCTTCAAGAAGAAATTAGCTGAAAACTACGATGAATTTGAAGAGTTACCAGCTATTTTCCCAATTTCTGGTTTGACCAAGCAAGGTTTGGCTACGCTTTTGGATGCTACAGCTGAATTGTTAGACAAGACACCAGAATTCTTGCTCTACGACGAGTCAGATATGGAAGAAGAAGCTTACTATGGATTTGATGAGGAAGAAAAGGCCTTTGAAATTAGTCGTGATGATGATGCAACCTGGCTACTTTCTGGTGAAAAACTCATGAAACTCTTTAACATGACCAACTTTGATCGTGACGAATCAGTCATGAAATTTGCCCGCCAGCTTCGTGGTATGGGAGTTGATGAAGCCCTTCGTGCGCGTGGTGCTAAGGATGGGGACTTGGTTCGCATTGGTAAATTTGAGTTTGAATTTGTAGACTAGGAGACTGGTATGGGAGATAAACCGATATCTTTCCGAGATGCGGATGGCAATTTTGTTTCCGCTGCAGATGTTTGGAATGAAAAGAAATTGGAAGAACTATTTAATCGTCTCAATCCAAATCGTGCCCTGAGATTAGCACGAACTAAAAAAGAAAAACCATCTCAGTAAAATAGATAAAAAGATTCCGTGCCATAATCAGGACACGGAATTTTGTTTTATTCTTCAAAGAAAAATGGTGGAGCGAATTTTTTCAGTTCTTCAAAGCATCTTTGAGCAGCTTCTACATCTTCGCAGATGACAAGACAGACATCATCGCCACAGAGGGTAGCGATAGCGTCAGGGAAGCTCAAAGCATCAATGATAGAACCAAAGGATTGAGCAAGTCCAGGAAGGGTTTTTAGTAGGACTTGGTGTTGAACTGGGCGCATCAAGACAAGGGCGTCTTCCATGTAGAGTTCGAGACGTTTTTCCCATTTTGAGATAGAACCTGTATTGAGCACGTAGTAAGAGTTGTCTTCTTCACGTACTTTTGAGAGGTTCATGCTTTTAATATCTCTCGAAAGTGTAGCTTGGGTAACTTGAATATCATTATCAGCAAGAAGAGCTTGTAACTCAGCTTGAGTATGAATCTTGTTTTTGGTTACAAGAGCTCGTATGAGTTGGTGGCGGTGTTCAGATTTATTCATAAAATTTACTCCTTGTACAAAGTACAGAAAGCGTGGACTGATCGAAATCGTCAGTCGAGTGGTAAGCGGTATTGTCACGTATGATGATTTCAAAGTCAGTAGTAATTTAGAACGATACGGAGAGAGTCTCCTTCCTTTAACTTGTCCCTAGTTGGGTACAGATGAATTGACTGTCTATCCCTTCATCTGCATGGTTGTTCTCTACTAACAGTGAATCATTCAATTTTGGTAGCATTTTGTCACGACTTGTTGTGAATTTACGCTAAACAGCAATTCACAGAGATTGTCCAACATGTGGTGTGGTAGCGTGTATAATAGAGGGTCACACATGTTGGTTATGGGGCGGTATCTTTTGTTCAAGCTCCAGTAGTAGGGCTTCTAATAGCCTTTATTTGGACTGGATTTGATACCAAGTTGTAGTTTTTTTCGACTGTTCAAGTGGGTGTCTCTGATGATAGGAAGGTCAGTGGGTCTTGGATTGACCTTGTCCTTGGAATTCTTCCATATTGAAGTCTGATATTATACCTTTTGACAAGGTAGGGCAAGACTTGACTGTTCAAGATCAACAGTCAGGTGGTAAGCGGTGTTGTCACGTATGGTGATTTCAAAGTCAGTAGTATAGAGGACTAAACGGAGAGTGTCACCTTCTTTTAGCTTGTAAATAGTTGGCTGCAGCTCAAACTGGATATCCATCCATTCATCTGCTTTAATATCCTCTACTAACAGTAAATCATTTCTATTTTGCAAATTGAGATAGCCTTTTGTCACTACTCGTTGTGTAGTTGCGCTAAATGGTAATTCACAGAGATTTTCCAACATGTGGTAGCGACCGTTGTCAATGGTTCTAGCACTTAAAATAGCTGGATAAGGTTGTAGGTATTTCTTTTGTCCATGTTCCAGTAATTGGGCAGATAAGAGCCCCTTGTTTGTACTGGATTTAATACGAAGCTTGAGCTGAGCTCGACCGTTCAGGTGGAGATCTTTGGTCACAGGAAGGTCAATAGTAATTTGATTGGCTTTCCCTTGATAGAGTTCCGTATTGAAGGTCTGGTATGTTTTCCCATAACGCTCAAAATCCTTATCTGAATACTGATTTTGAATAACCTGCTCTTCTTGACCAAGTGAGAAAATTTCTGAGCTTTCTTGATTCCCAAAGTCAGAAAGAGTCTGCCAAGTCTGAGGAGTAGTATTATCCTGCCAGATGACAGTAGGAAGTTGATAATCCGTTTCCTGTCCCAGTAATTTCTTAGTCAATAAGGCGTTCATGGACTCACGGAAGTCAATGGACTGCCAGTTGTTCATATAAACATGGGCACCATTATGGAAAAAGAGATGCTTATTGATGTGAGATGGAAGAGCATGGAACATCTGGTAAACATGAAGTGGTTTGACATTCCAATCCTGAGAACCATGAGTAAAGACAACCTCTGCCTTTACTTTATGGGCATTGAGCAGATAATTGCGGTCATGCCAAAACTGATTGTAGTCGCCAGTCTTGCGATCCAGTTGTTCTTTTACTTTTTCTAAGTCAGCTTGGTGAGTCTCATTACCACGGATATAGTCACCAGCTAAGAGATTACGAGAGTAGGTTAACTCAGCAAGCGAGTCAAAATCCTCTCCAGGATAACCACCTGGGCTAGTCACCAGACCGTTTTCACGGTAGTAGTTGTACCAAGATGAAATGCCAGCCTCGGCAATGATTACTTCTAAACCATCTACACCAGTAGTGGCAAGGCCGTTTGACATGGTACCTAGATAGGAAAGTCCTGTTGTTGCTACTTTTCCGTTTGACCAATCAGCCTTGACTTGACGCTGGCGCGTGTGGTCAGTAAAGGCACGGCAACGGCCGTTAAGCCAATCGATAACATTTTTATAGGCCTCGATTTGCTGGTAGTCTCCGTTAGTCATGAAACCAGTAGAGTCTTTGGTACCAACACCTGAAACATATAGATTAGCAAACCCTCGTGGAAGGAAGTAGTCGTTGAGACTATAGCTAGCGTTGATGTGCGTCAGCTTTTCCTCAGCTTCTGACACTAGATCAGCTTGACCTTGAGGTTTGACGAGATTTAGTTGAGGTTCTTCTAGCTCAATCTTGTGAGCAGGCTTCACTTCAAGCTCGCCCTCCATCTTGTAGAGAGCCTTGTCACTAGCCTTGTCATTTGTTCCCTGATGATAGGGACTGGCTGTCATGATAGCAGGGATTTGTCCATCAAAACGAGGACGAATAATGCTAACCTTGACTAGGTCTGGTAGCCCTTTTTGGTCGGTATCGACACGAGACTCAACGTAAACGACTTCACGAATGGCATCATGGATGGAAAAAGTAGCCAAGCTCTTACCGTTAAAGTAGTGGTAGGTATTATCTTCAGGGATAAGACCGTCGCTTACCAGTTGTTCAATCAGGAGATTTCCTTTTTTGGTTCGAGTACTGAGCAACTGATAGAGATTTTCAATCAAGTCACCGTATACAATAGGAAATCCAGTTTCCTTACGAAAAGCTTCACTGTCTTCGAAGTCAACTAAATAAGAAAAGCCTAAAAGTTGAAAAGCAACAGTATAAAAAATATCTGCAGTTAAATTCTTGTCTGACTGAAAAAATTTCAGTAAGTCAGTTTCTTTATCAACTGCTAAACTAGATAGAGGATAGGTGATATCCTTATAATTAAAAAAGAAACGAATAAGAAATGCTTCAAACATTTTTTTATTTGTAATGTTGACTGGTAAATCAAATCCATACTTTTTTAAATCGCATAAAATAGTATCTCTTGGAAGTGATAAATAGCTGAATTGATTAAAGCGCATAAAACCTCCTTGTAAAATAATAATTAAGATTATTATATCAAAAAAAAGGGAGAAAGGGAATCATTAAGTGAGAAAGAAATTAATTAAAGAGTAATGAATACAATTTATATGGAAAAACAGGTACTATTCTATAGCTGAAACAAGTTATTATAGCAAATAAGTTAACTTGACGTATCTTTCTCTTTTAAAAGATATATTCACTTCTTGGGATAAAAAAGTAAAAAAATTACCGGAGCATTTGATTCTTTAAATGTATTTTTACCTTTTTCGTTCAAAAAATTTTACTTTAAGGATAAAATATAGACAGGATTCGATGCTTTTGTCTTTCTCTTTTTGAAAAATGGTATAATAAAGTGAGAAGGATAGAGGAGAAGGGTAAATTGATTGCGCAACTAGATACAAAAACAGTCTATAGTTTTATGGAGAGTGTCATTTCGATAGACAAGTATGTGAGAGCAGCTAAAGACTATGGCTACACTCATCTGGCTATGATGGATATTGATAACCTATATGGGGCTTTCGACTTTCTAGAGATTACAAAAAAATACGGCATTCATCCTCTATTAGGGCTTGAAATGACTCTTTTAGTGGATGTGCAGGAAGTAAATCTGCGTTTTTTAGCTCTATCTAGTGTGGGCTATCAGCAGTTGATGAAGCTTTCAACAGCCAAGATGCAGGGGGAGAAAACTTGGTCAGTCCTGTCCCAATACCTGGAGGATATTGCGGTCATTGTGCCTTATTTTGAAGAGATTGAGTCTCTAAATATAGGCTGTGATTACTATATTGGGGTTTACCCAGAAACACCGGTCAGTGAATTTCATCATCCAATCTTGCCCCTTTATCGGGTCAATGCTTTTGAAAGCAGGGATAGAGAAGTTCTACAAGTGTTAACAGCGATTAAAGAAAATCTACCGCTTAGAGAAGTTCCCTTGCGTTCACGACAAGATGTCTTTATATCAGCAAGTTCTTTAGAGAAACTATTCCAAGAACGTTTTCCGCAAGCCTTGGACAATTTAGAAAAGCTTATTTTAGGTATTTCTTATGACTTGGATACTAGTCTGAAACTGCCTCGCTTTAATCCAGCTAGACCAGCAGTAGAAGAGTTGAGAGAACGTGCTGAACTGGGGCTAGCTCAGAAGGGGTTGACTAGTAAAGAATATCAAAATCGTCTAGATCAAGAATTGGCTGTTATTCATGATATGGGCTTTGATGATTATTTCTTGGTTGTTTGGGATTTGTTGCGTTTTGGACGCTCGAATGGCTATTATATGGGCATGGGACGGGGTTCTGCAGTTGGTAGTTTGGTTTCCTATGCCTTAGATATTACAGGGATTGACCCAGTAGAGAAAAATTTGATTTTTGAACGTTTCCTCAATCGTGAACGTTATACTATGCCTGATATTGATATTGATATCCCAGATATTTATCGTCCAGATTTTATCAGATATGTTGGCAATAAATATGGCAGTAAGCATGCGGCTCAGATCGTTACTTTTTCTACCTTTGGGGCTAAGCAAGCTTTACGTGATGTTTTGAAGCGTTTTGGTGTGCCAGAGTATGAATTGTCTGCAATTACTAAGAAAATCAGTTTTCGTGATAATCTCAAGTCAGCCTATGAAGGCAATCTACAGTTTCGTCAGCAAATCAATAGTAAGTTAGAATACCAAAAAGCCTTTGAGATTGCTTGCAAGATAGAGGGCTATCCAAGACAAACCTCTGTCCATGCGGCTGGTGTTGTGATCAGTGACCAAGATTTGACCAACTACATCCCTCTGAAGCATGGTGACGAAATCCCACTGACTCAGTACGATGCTCATGGAGTTGAAGCTAGCGGGCTTTTGAAGATGGATTTTCTGGGGCTACGAAATTTGACCTTTGTCCAGAAAATGCAAGAGTTGCTTGCTGAAACAGAAGGGATTCATCTGAAAATTGAAGAAATCGATTTGGAAGATAAAGAAACGCTGGCTCTTTTTGCTTCTGGTAATACAAAAGGTATCTTTCAATTTGAGCAACCTGGTGCTATTCGCCTGCTAAAGCGTGTGCAGCCAGTCTGTTTTGAAGATGTCGTAGCAACTACTTCTTTAAATCGTCCAGGTGCAAGTGATTATATCAATAATTTTGTGGCAAGAAAGCATGGTCAGGAAGAAGTGACGGTTCTGGATCCAGTGCTGGAGGATATTTTGGCTCCAACCTACGGCATTATGCTCTATCAGGAGCAGGTTATGCAGGTTGCTCAGCGTTTTGCTGGATTTAGTCTTGGGAAAGCCGATATTTTGCGTCGAGCTATGGGGAAAAAGGATGCCTCTGCCATGCATGAGATGAGGGCTTCCTTTATTCAGGGAGCATTAAAAGCAGGTCATACTGCGGAAAAGGCAGAGCAGGTCTTTGATGTCATGGAGAAGTTTGCAGGTTATGGTTTTAACAGGTCACACGCCTATGCATACTCAGCCTTGGCTTTCCAGTTGGCCTATTTCAAAACGCATTATCCAGCCATTTTTTATCAGGTCATGTTAAATTCTGCCAACAGTGATTACCTAACAGATGCCCTTGAAGCAGGCTTTGAAGTAGCGCCTCTGTCAATCAATACTATTCCTTATCACGATAAAATTGCAAACAAGTCCATCTATCTAGGTCTGAAATCGATTAAGGGAGTCAGCAAGGATTTGGCGCTTTGGATTATTGAACATAGACCCTATTCTAACATTGAAGATTTTATAGCTAAATTACCTGAGAATTATCTGAAACTTCCTCTGCTAGAACCTTTGGTAAAAGTTGGCCTTTTCGATTCATTTGAAAAAAATCGTCAAAAAGTATTCAATAATTTATCTAATTTATTTGAATTTGTAAAAGAGTTAGGAAGTTTGTTTGGAGATACTATTTATAGTTGGCAGGAATCGGAAGATTGGACAGAACAAGAAAAATTCTATATGGAACAAGAGCTTTTAGGGGTAGGAGTCAGTAAACATCCCTTACAAGCTATTGCCAGCAAGTCTATTTATCCGATTACACCCATTGGAAATTTGTCAGAAAATAGTCACTCTATTATCTTGGTAGAAATTCAAAAAATTAAAACTATTCGCACCAAAAAGGGTGAAAATATGGCCTTCTTACAGGTCGATGATAGTAAGAAAAAACTGGATGTTACCCTCTTTTCAGATTTATATCGACAGGTTGGGCAGGAAGTAAGAGAAGGAGCCTTCTACTATATCAGAGGGAAAATCCAGTCCCGTGATGGCCGTCTGCAAATGATTGCACAGGAAATAAGAGAAGCAGTGGCTGAACGCTTTTGGATTCAAGTGAAAAATCATGAATCGGATCAAGAAATTTCGCATATTTTAGAGCAATATAAAGGCCCAATTCCAGTCATCATCAGGTATGAAGAGGAACAGAAAACCATTGTATCTCCTCATCATTTTGTAGCTAAATCTGATGAATTAGAAGCAAAATTGGATAAAATTGCTATGAAAACGATTTATCACTAAAATTACGGAAAATAGAAGAATTTTCCAATTAAATGTGGTATAATCAGTAAGAATGTTAAAAGAAAAAGGAGCATAAACCAAATGAAACGTATTGCTGTTTTAACTAGTGGTGGAGACGCCCCTGGTATGAATGCTGCCATCCGCGCAGTTGTTCGTCAAGCAATTTCAGAAGGAATGGAAGTTTTTGGTATCTATGATGGATATGCTGGTATGGTTGCTGGTGAAATTCATCCATTAGATGCTGCTTCAGTAGGAGACATCATTTCTCGTGGTGGTACTTTCCTTCACTCAGCTCGTTACCCCGAGTTCGCTCAACTTGAAGGGCAACTTAAAGGGATTGAGCAATTGAAAAAACACGGGATTGAAGGTGTAGTTGTTATCGGTGGTGACGGATCTTACCACGGTGCTATGCGTTTGACTGAACATGGCTTCCCAGCTATCGGTCTTCCAGGTACAATCGATAACGATATCGTTGGTACAGACTTCACAATCGGTTTTGATACTGCAGTTACTACTGCTATGGACGCTATCGATAAGATTCGTGATACATCATCAAGTCACCGTCGTACTTTTGTTATCGAAGTTATGGGACGTAACGCAGGTGATATCGCTCTTTGGGCAGGTATTGCAACTGGTGCTGATGAAATCATCATCCCTGAAGAAGGTTTCAAGATGGAAGATATCGTAGCAAGCATCAAAGCTGGCTATGAGTGTGGTAAAAAACACAATATCATCGTCTTGGCTGAAGGTGTGATGTCAGCGGCTGAATTTGGTCAAAAACTGAAAGAAGCTGGAGATACAAGCGACCTTCGTGTGACAGAACTTGGACATATTCAACGTGGTGGTTCTCCAACTGCGCGTGACCGTGTTTTAGCATCACGTATGGGTGCTCATGCCGTTAAACTTCTTAAAGAAGGTATCGGTGGTGTTGCGGTTGGTATCCGTAATGAGAAAATGGTTGAAAACCCAATTCTTGGCACTGCAGAAGAAGGGGCATTGTTTAGCTTGACTGCAGATGGTAAGATTGTGGTAAATAACCCACACAAAGCTGACCTTGAACTATCTAGCTTGAATAAGAGCTTGTCATAATTTATAATTTAGTTAATAAGACCAAAGAGGTCATATATATAAAGGAGTCACAAAAATCATGAACAAACGTGTAAAAATCGTTGCAACTTTAGGTCCTGCGGTAGAGATCCGTGGTGGTAAAAAATTTGGTGATGACGGATACTGGAGTGGAAAACTGGATGTTGAAGCTTCTGCTAAAAACATTGCTAAATTGATTGAAGCTGGTGCTAACACATTCCGTTTCAACTTCTCACACGGTGACCACCAAGAACAAGGTGACCGTATGGCAACTGTTAAACTTGCTGAAAAACTTGCAGGTAAAAAAGTTGGTTTCCTTCTTGATACAAAAGGACCAGAAATCCGTACAGAATTGTTTGAAGGAGATGCCAAAGAGTACTCTTACACAACTGGTGAAAAAATCCGTGTTGCAACTAAACAAGGAATTCAATCAACTCGTGATGTGATTGCATTGAACGTTGCCGGAGCTCTTGATATCTATGATGATGTTGAAGTTGGTCGTCAAGTTTTGGTTGACGATGGTAAACTTGGTCTTCGTGTAGTTGCTAAAGATGATGCGACTCGTGAATTTGAAGTTGAAGTTGAAAACGATGGCGTAATCGCTAAACAAAAAGGTGTTAATATCCCTAACACTAAAATTCCTTTCCCAGCTCTTGCTGAACGTGATAACGATGATATCCGCTTTGGTCTTGAACAAGGTATCAACTTCATCGCGATTTCATTCGTACGTACTGCAAAAGACGTCAACGAAGTTCGTGCAATCTGTGAAGAAACTGGAAACGGACACGTTCAATTGTTCGCTAAAATCGAAAACCAACAAGGTATCGACAACTTGGATGAAATCATCGAAGCTGCTGATGGTATCATGATTGCTCGTGGTGATATGGGTATCGAAGTACCATTCGAAATGGTTCCAGTTTACCAAAAAATGATCATCAAGAAAGTCAATGCTGCAGGTAAAGTTGTTATCACTGCAACAAACATGCTTGAAACAATGACTGAAAAACCACGTGCAACTCGTTCAGAAGTATCAGACGTATTTAATGCTGTTATCGACGGTACTGACGCTACAATGCTTTCAGGTGAGTCTGCAAATGGTAAATACCCACTTGAGTCAGTAACTACAATGGCTACAATCGACAAGAACGCTCAAACTCTTCTTAACGAATACGGACGTTTGAACTCAGATTCATTCGAACGTAACTCTAAGACAGAAGTAATGGCTTCAGCTGTTAAAGATGCTACTAACTCAATGGACATTAAATTGGTTGTAACTCTTACTAAGACAGGTCACACTGCACGTTTGATTTCTAAATACCGTCCAAATGCTGATATCTTGGCATTGACATTTGACGAATTGACAGAACGTGGATTGATGTTGAACTGGGGTGTTATCCCAATGTTGACAGATGCTCCATCTTCAACTGATGATATGTTCGAAATTGCTGAACGTAAAGCAGTTGAAGCAGGTCTTGTACAATCTGGTGACGATATCGTTATCGTAGCTGGTGTACCAGTTGGAGAAGCTGTTCGTACAAACACGATGCGTATCCGCACAGTACGTTAATTTAATAACAAAAAGCCTATCATATCAAGCATTCTAGCCTGTATGATGGGCTCTTTTTTTATCTAGGGGGCAAAAAGGGCAAAACTCTTTACTTGCGATTTAATGCGACGGTATCAAGTGCGTCAATCACTGCTTGTTTCATGATATTTGTAATGTGACTGTAGATTACAGTTGTTGTTTTAATGTTTTTATGGCTTACACAAGCTATGCTGTCTTGTAGAAGCGAATGTAAATCAGATATTAGGTTTAAATACAGAAAAAAACAACTCCCTGATGATTCAAGGAGTTGTCTATAGCTAAATTAATTTTTTGAAGCTGCTTGGAATTCAGGATTTTTCCATGCTTCGTCAATGATAGCTTGCAATTCTTTTGCAGATGCTTGCATTTTTTGAGTTTCTGCGTCGTTCAATGGGATGTTTACTGGACGAACGATACCGTGTGCACCAACGATAGCTGGTTGACCGATAAAGACGTTCTCAACACCATATTGACCTTCTTGGAATACAGAAAGTGGAAGTACTGCATTTTCATCATCAAGGATTGCTTTTGTGATACGAGCAAGGGCTACAGCGATACCGTAGTATGTTGCACCTTTTTTGTTAATGATTGAGTAAGCAGCGTCACGAACAGAAATGAAGAGTTCTACAAGGTCAGCTTCATCTAAGTCACGGTTTGCTTGCAACCATTGTTCCAATTTAACACCGGCAACGTTAGCATGTGACCAAACAGCAAATTCTGAGTCACCGTGCTCACCCATGATGTAGGCATGGACTGAACGAGCATCAACACCAATTTTTTCAGCAAGCGCTTGACGGAAACGAGCTGAGTCAAGAGAAGTACCAGAACCGATAACGCGTTCTTTAGGGAATCCAGAGAATTTCCAAGTTGAATAAGTCAAGACATCTACTGGGTTAGCAGCAACAAGGAAGATACCATTGAAACCTGAAGCAACGACTTGTTCAACGATTGATTTGTTGATAGCAAGGTTTTTACCTACAAGGTCAAGACGAGTTTCACCTGGTTTTTGAGGAGCACCAGCAGTGATAACAACAAGATCAGCGTCCGCACAGTCTTCGTACTTAGCAGCATAGATTTTCTTTGGTGAAGTAAATGCAAGCGCGTGGCTAAGGTCTTCAGCATCACCAACTGCTTTTTCAAACAATTGAGGAATTTCAATAATACCAAGTTCTTGTGCGATTCCTTGAGTAACAAGAGCAAAAGCGTAAGATGAACCTACAGCACCATCACCAACAAGGATAACTTTTTTGTGTTGTTTAGTTGAAGTCATTATTCTAAACATCTCCTTAATTTTATTCAGGGTTTTCCCCAGTTATTTCAATTCTATCACTTTTAAAATGCTTTGTCACGGATATGCATTAGAGTTCTTGATGTAAACGTTTTAGCTGTTTTAGATACCTGAAATATTGAAGATGTTATGGTATAATATTGTTAATTACTAATAGTGAAATGAGGCATTTATTAATGCAGGATAGAAATTTAGTGAATGTCAATCTGACAAAGGAGATGAAGACGAGCTTTATCGACTACGCCATGAGTGTTATCGTTGCGCGGGCTCTTCCTGATGTTCGAGATGGCTTGAAACCCGTTCACCGTCGGATTCTCTACGGAATGAATGAATTAGGTGTTACTCCAGACAAACCTCATAAAAAATCTGCTCGTATTACAGGGGATGTCATGGGTAAATATCACCCTCACGGAGATTCCTCTATCTATGAAGCCATGGTTCGTATGGCTCAATGGTGGAGCTACCGTTACATGCTTGTAGATGGGCATGGAAACTTTGGTTCCATGGATGGAGACGGTGCTGCGGCACAACGTTATACCGAGGCACGCATGAGCAAGATTGCTCTGGAAATGCTTCGTGATATCAATAAAAATACGGTTGATTTCGTTGATAACTATGATGCCAATGAACGTGAACCCTTAGTCTTGCCAGCACGCTTTCCAAACTTGTTGGTTAATGGAGCAACTGGTATTGCTGTTGGGATGGCAACCAATATTCCACCTCACAATTTAGGTGAAACCATTGATGCTGTGAAGTTGGTCATGGACAATCCTGAAGTGACTACTAAGGATTTGATGGAAGTTCTACCTGGGCCAGATTTTCCAACTGGTGCCCTTGTTATGGGGAAATCAGGTATCCATAAGGCTTACGAAACAGGTAAAGGTTCGATTGTTCTTCGTTCTCGTACTGAAATCGAAGAAACTAAGACTGGCCGTGAGCGCATCGTAGTAACTGAATTTCCTTATATGGTCAATAAAACCAAGGTGCATGAGCATATTGTTCGTTTGGTTCAGGAAAAACGCATTGAGGGAATCACAGCAGTCCGTGATGAATCAAACCGTGAAGGTGTTCGATTTGTTATCGAAGTTAAGCGCGATGCCTCAGCCAATGTAATCCTCAATAACCTCTTCAAGATGACCCAGATGCAAACCAACTTTGGTTTCAATATGTTGGCTATCCAAAATGGTGTACCGAAGATTTTGTCTCTTCGTCAGATTTTGGATGCTTATATTGAGCACCAAAAAGAAGTGGTTGTTCGTCGGACACGTTTTGATAAGGAAAAAGCAGAAGCGCGTGCTCACATCTTAGAAGGTCTCTTAATTGCACTAGATCATATTGACGAAGTGATTCGTATCATCCGTGCTAGTGAAACGGATGCGGAAGCACAAGCTGAGTTGATGAGTAAGTTCAAGCTTTCTGAACGTCAAAGTCAGGCTATCCTAGATATGCGCCTTCGTCGTTTGACAGGTTTGGAACGCGATAAGATTCAGTCTGAGTATGATGACCTCTTGGCTTTGATTGCCGATTTAGCAGATATTCTTGCTAAACCAGAACGTGTTTCTCAAATTATTAAAGATGAATTAGACGAAGTCAAGCGTAAGTTTGGCGACCAACGTCGTACGGAATTGATGGTTGGGGAAGTATTGAGTCTTGAAGATGAGGACTTGATTGAAGAATCGGATGTCTTAATCACTCTTTCTAACAAAGGCTACATTAAACGCCTAGACCAGGGTGAATTTACTGCTCAAAAACGTGGAGGTCGCGGTGTTCAAGGGACAGGTGTTAAGGATGACGATTTTGTTCGTGAATTAGTGTCAACTAGCACCCATGATCACCTACTCTTCTTTACAAATAAAGGACGTGTCTATCGCCTGAAAGGCTATGAAATTCCTGAATATGGTCGTACCGCTAAGGGATTGCCAATTGTCAATCTTTTGAAATTGGATGAAGGCGAAAGTATTCAGACTATCATCAATGTTGAATCTGAACGCAGTGATGAAGCCTATCTCTTCTTCACAACCCGTCATGGTATCGTGAAGAGAACCAGCGTTAAGGAATTTGCTAATATTCGTCAGAATGGGCTTAAAGCATTGAACCTCAAAGATGAAGATGAGTTGATTAATGTACTGCTGACAGAAGAAGATACGGATATTATCATTGGTACTAAGTTTGGCTATGCAGTGCGCTTTAATCAATCAGCAGTTCGTGGAATGAGTCGTATCGCTACGGGTGTGAAAGGTGTCAATCTTCGTGAAGGAGATACAGTAGTTGGTGCCAGTGTGATTACAGACCAGGACGAGGTTCTTATCATCACAGAAAAAGGCTATGGTAAGCGTACAGTTGCGACCGAATATCCAACAAAAGGTCGTGGTGGTAAAGGGATGAAGACGGCTAATGTAGCTGAGAAAAATGGTCCTCTATCAGGTCTTTTGACCGTTAAAGGCGATGAAGACTTGATGATTATCACTGATACGGGTGTCATGATTCGAACCAACGTTGCCAATATTTCACAAACAGGTCGTTCAACTATGGGAGTTAAAGTGATGCGCCTGGATCAGGATGCTAAAATTGTGACCTTTACTACGGTTGCAGCGTCAGAAAAAGAAGAAGTTGGGACAGAAAACGAAACAGAAGGTGAAGCATAATGTCTCATAAAAAGAATAAAAATAAAACAAATCGTAAAAATTTACTAATCAATGTCTTGGCAGGATTTTTAATCATCTTGTCAGTGGCTTTGATTTTCAATTCAAAAATTCGTGATATCTTCATGGTTTGGAATACTAACAAGTATCAAGTCAGTCAGGTATCAAAAGAAAAATTGGAAGAAAATCAAGATACAGAAGGTAATTTTGACTTTGACTCAGTAAAAGCCATTTCGTCAGAAGCTGTCTTGTCCTCACAATGGAATTCGCAAAAATTGCCAGTTATTGGTGGAATTGCTATTCCTGAAGTAGAAATTAACTTGCCAATTTTTAAAGGTCTTGATAATGTTAATCTCTTCTATGGAGCTGGTACAATGAAGCGTGATCAAGTGATGGGGAAAGGAAACTATTCACTTGCGAGTCATCACATTTTTACAGCAGAAAATGCCAGTCAGATGCTATTTTCTCCATTATCACGTGCTAAAAATGGGATGAAAATTTATCTAACAGATAAGGATAAGGTTTATACCTATGTCATTCATGAGGTCAAGCATGTAACTCCAGATCGTGTGGATGAGATTGATGACCGTAGTGGTGTTGATGAAATCACACTTGTAACATGTGTTGACTATGATGCGACAGAGCGAATTATTGTAAAAGGTGATTTGAAAGATACAAAAGACTATTCACAAACACCTGAAGAAGTCCTAACAGCCTTCAACCAACCATATAAGCAACGTTATTAATTTTTAAAGAATCAGTAAACATTTAGTTTTGCTGGTTCTTTTTATGGCTTTATAAGCAAACTATGTAATGCTAATACTCAATGAAAATCAAAGAGCAAACTAGCCGCAGGTTGCTCAAAACACTGTTTTGAGGTTGCAAATAGAGCTGACGTGGTTTGAAGAGATTTTCGAAGAGTATAAATCAATACAAATGTTATAAATTTAAGAAAATGATTACTCATTCAAAAAAATGTGTTATAATAATAAATATAAAAAAATAGGAGATGTTTATGAGTTCTTCAGAGTTTATTTCGAAGATAGATTATTATTGCCACAAGAAAGAAAGTCTTTTCAATCAAAGTAAGTCCAAGTATGCTATTCGTTCCATGTTTGCAGGTGCTTTTTTAACTTTTAGTACAGCTGCTGGGGCTATTGGTGCGGATTTATTAAATAATATTGTTCCAAGTAGTGGGTATTTCCTTTTCCCATTTGTTTTCGCTTGGGGGCTGGCCTATATCGTCTTTCTAAATGCGGAATTGATAACTTCCAATATGATGTACTTAACAGCTGGAGTGTTCTTGAAAAAGATTGATTGGAAGAAGGCAGTAATTATTTTACTATACTGTACTTTGTTTAATCTCATTGGTGCCCTGGTAGCTGGATGGGCCTTTGCTAACTCATCAGCATTTTCTCATCTGACTCATGATAGTTTCCTTCCTAAGCTTGTAGCCAAGAAGTTGGCGCGTCCAAGTGAGTTAGTCCTGCTTGAGGGGATTCTTGCCAATGTATTTGTAAATATTGCCATTCTTTCGTCTATATTAGTCAAAGATGGTGCTGCCAAACTATGGATCATTTTATCAGCTATTTCAATGTTTGTCTTTTTGTCCAATGAGCACATCGCTGCCAATTTTGCTTCCTTTAGTATTATGAAATTTAGCATGATTGCTGATCAAGTAGCTCACTTTGATCTACCAAATATCCTTCGACATTGGGGAGTTACCTTCATTGCTAACTTTATAGGTGGAGGACTTCTGATTGGTTTACCATATGCCTTTCTAAATAAGAATGAAGATACATATGTTGATTAAGAAGAGTCAGAGTAGGGATGCGGAGAAACCATTTTGTTCTATTTAGTAATAAATATATTAAATAGAACAAAAATGATTCTACTCAATCTCTAAATTCGGACAATTAAAAATTCTAAAAGCTTGTTATTAAAACAATGTAAACGATTGCTAAATTTTTAAATTTAGGAAAAATACAATTAGGAAAGGCTTTTCTTTATATCTGTTTTATGTTATAATTATCACAAATAAAAGTTTTAGGAGTTTATTATGGTTTCTTCAGAATTTATCTCAAAGATTGAATTTGCTTGTAAGAAGAAAGAAAGTCTTTATAGCCAAAGCAAATTTAAGTATGCGATTCGTTCTATGTTTGCAGGTGCTTTTTTAACCTTCAGTACTGCTGCTGGTGCAGTTGGGGCTGACTTGATTAATAAAATTGCACCAGGTAGTGGACGCTTCCTCTTCCCATTTGTCTTTGCTTGGGGCTTGGCCTACATTGTTTTCTTGAATGCTGAGTTGGTAACATCAAACATGATGTTCTTGACTGCTGGTAGTTTCTTGAAAAAAATCTCTTGGAGAAAGACGGCTGAGATTTTACTTTACTGTACCTTGTTCAACCTTATCGGAGCCTTGATAGCGGGTTGGGGATTTGCTCATTCGGCAGCCTATGCAAATCTGACTCATGATAGTTTCATCTCAGGTGTTGTTGAGATGAAGTTAGGCCGTTCAAATGAATTAATCTTGCTTGAGGCGATTTTGGCAAATATTTTCGTAAATATTGCGATTCTTTCATTTGTTTTGGTCAAAGATGGTGGTGCCAAACTTTGGCTTGTGTTGTCAGCGATTTACATGTTTGTATTCTTAACAAACGAGCACATCGCTGCGAACTTTGCTTCTTTCGCGATTGTGAAATTCAGTGTTGCTGCGGATTCAATTGCTAACTTCGGTGTTGGAAATATGCTTCGTCACTGGGGTGTAACCTTCATTGGGAACTTCATTGGTGGTGGTCTCTTGATGGGTCTTCCATACGCCTTCCTCAATAAAAACGAAGATACTTATGTAGATTAAAAAGATGAGCACGATTGAGTCGTGCTTTTTTCATTTTTAAAATAAGGTAATAGCTATTTCTTATATCAAAATATAGAAAACTGATATTGGTAAACTATAACTTAAGGTGCTACAATATCCTTAATCAACTATTTGGAGGTCGTTTTATGACTCGTGATTTTAAATTTGAAACTTTGCAACTACACGCTGGTCAAGTCGTGGATCCAGCTACCAAGTCTCGGGCGGTACCGATTTATCAGACAACATCCTTTGTTTTTGATGATACGCAGGAAGGTGCGGATCTCTTTGCATTGAGAAAACCAGGGAATATCTATACCCGTATTACAAATCCTACAACAGCGGCCTTTGAAGAAAGAATCGCTGCACTTGAAGGTGGTGTTGGAGCTCTTGCAACAGCTTCAGGTATGGCTGCAGTTACTTATACGATTTTGGCTCTTGCCCATGCGGGTGACCATGTTGTAGCGGCCTCAACTATTTACGGTGGAACTTTCAATCTCTTGAAAGAAACACTTCCTCGTTATGGGATTACAACAACCTTTGTCGATGTTGATAATTTGGAGGAAGTGGAAGCAGCTATCAATGACAATACCAAGCTTGTCTTGATTGAAACCTTGGGCAACCCCTTGATAAACATTCCTGACTTGGAAAAATTGTCTGAGATTGCTCATAAACACCAAATTCCACTCGTTTCTGACAATACCTTTGCAACACCTTACTTGATTAACGTCTTTTCTCACGGTGTTGATATTGCCATTCACTCTGCGACTAAATTTATCGGGGGTCATGGTACGACTATTGGTGGAGTGATTGTCGATAGCGGGCGTTTTGACTGGGCGGCTTCAGGAAAATTCCCTCAATTTGTTGAGGAAGACCCAAGCTACCACAATTTGAGCTATACTCGTGATGTGGGGGCAGCAGCCTTTATTATCGCTGTCCGTGTTCAATTGCTTCGTGATACAGGGGCGGCCTTGTCACCATTTAATGCCTTCTTGTTGCTACAAGGACTTGAAACCCTTTCACTTCGTGTGGAACGCCATGTGCAAAATGCTGAGAAAATTGTTGATTTCCTTGTCAACCATCCTAAGGTAGAAAAGGTCAATTATCCAAAACTTGCAGATAGTCCTTACCATGCCTTGGCTGAGAAATACTTGCCAAAAGGTGTGGGCTCAATCTTTACCTTCCATGTCAAAGGTGGAGAAGCAGAAGCTCGCAAGGTCATTGATCATTTAGAAATCTTCTCTGACCTTGCTAACGTAGCAGATGCCAAATCGCTTGTTGTCCATCCTGCGACAACCACTCACGGTCAGTTGTCAGAAAAAGATCTAGAAGCAGCAGGTGTCACACCAAACCAAATTCGCTTGTCGATTGGTCTTGAAAATGTAGAGGATTTGATTGAAGATTTGCGCTTGGCCTTGGAAAAAATTTAAAGTAACAGATATAAACAGTGGGTTTCGACTCGCTGTTTTTGATTTTCCCTTAGGCATGATATAATGGTTAAAGAAGTCTAGAAAGAGGAACGATATGAACGAAATCAAATGTCCCAACTGTGGGGAAGTCTTTACAGTAAATGAAAGTCAGTATGCCGAGCTTTTGTCCCAAGTGAGAACAGCAGAGTTTGATAAGGAACTGCACGACCGTATGAAGCAGGAACTGGCCTTGGCAGAGCAAAAGGCTATGAATGAGCAACAGATTAAACTAGCTCAGAAGGATCAAGAAATTGCGCAATTGCAGAGTCAAATCCAAAACTTTGATACAGAGAAAGAGTTAGCCAAGAAAGAGGTTGAACAGACAAGCCATGAGGCTCTCTTGGCCAAGGACAAGGAAGTGCAGGCTTTGGAAAACCAATTGGCAACCTTGCGTTTGGAGCATGAAAATCAACTGCAAAAGACCCTTTCTGACCTAGAAAAAGAACGGGATCAGGTTAAAAATCAGCTTCTATTGCAAGAAAAGGAAAATGAGTTATCATTGGCTTCTGTTAAACAAAACTATGAAGCACAGCTCAAAGCAGCTAGTGAACAGGTCGAGTTCTATAAGAATTTCAAAGCCCAGCAATCTACAAAAGCAATCGGGGAAAGTCTGGAACAGTATGCAGAGAGTGAGTTTAACAAGGTACGTAGTTTTGCCTTTCCAAATGCTTACTTTGAGAAGGATAACAAGGTTTCTGCGCGTGGGTCTAAGGGGGACTTTATCTTCCGTGAATGTGATGAAAATGGTATTGAAATCATTTCCATCATGTTTGAGATGAAAAATGAAGCGGACGGGACAGAGAAGAAGCATAAGAATGCCGATTTTTACAAGGAATTGGACAAGGATCGTCGGGAGAAGAACTGTGAGTATGCCGTTTTGGTGACCATGCTTGAGGCCGATAACGACTATTTCAACACGGGTATCGTGGATGTCAGTCATGAGTATGAAAAGATGTATGTGGTTCGTCCTCAATTCTTTATTCAGTTGATCGGGCTTTTGCGAAATGCGGCGCTTAATTCCCTAAAATACAAGCAGGAGTTGGCCTTGGTTCGCGAGCAAAATATCGACATTACGCATTTTGAGGAAGACTTGGATGCCTTCAAGCTAGCTTTTGCTAAGAACTATAATTCAGCTTCGACCAACTTTGGCAAAGCCATTGATGAAATCGACAAGGCCATTAAACGCATGGAAGAGGTCAAGAAATTCCTGACAACATCTGAAAACCAACTCCGTCTAGCTAATAATAAATTGGAAGATGTTTCCGTCAAAAAATTGACTCGAAAAAATCCAACCATGAAAGCAAAGTTTGAAGCACTGAAGGGAGAGTGAAAAAGCAACACATGAACGGTATTATCAACTTTAAAAAAAAAGCGGGGATGACCTCGCATGATGCGGTTTTTAAGCTGCGTAAGATTTTGGGAATCAAGAAAATCGGACATGGTGGAACCTTGGATCCAGATGTAGTGGGTGTTTTACCCATTGCAGTTGGCAAGGCGACACGCATGGTCGAGTTTATGCAGGATGAGGGCAAGGTCTATGAGGGGGAAATCACTCTGGGCTATTCCACGACGACTGAAGATGTTAGTGGGGAAGTGGTCGCTGAGACACCCGTTTTGTCGCACTTGGATGAAAAGCTTGTCGATGAAGCCATTGCTAGCTTGACTGGGCCTATTATCCAAATTCCGCCTATGTACTCGGCTGTCAAGGTTAATGGTCGCAAGCTCTATGAGTATGCGCGTGCTGGTCAGGAAGTGGAACGTCCAGAACGTCAGGTGACCATTTATCAATTTGAGCGAACAAGTCCGATTTCTTATGAGGGCGAACTTGCACGCTTTACTTTTCGTGTGAAATGTAGCAAGGGGACTTATATCCGTACCTTGTCAGTTGACTTGGGAGAGAAGCTTGGTTATGCGGCTCATATGTCTCATTTAACACGGACGAGTGCTGCAGGTTTACAACTGGAGGATGCTCTGACCTTGGAGGAAATTGCTGAAAAAGTAGAGGCTGGTCAACTGGACTTTCTCCATCCTCTAGAGGTTGGGACAGGGGACCTGGTCAAAGTTTTCCTAAGTCCAGAAGAGGCTACAGAAGTGCGCTTTGGTCGCTTTATTGAGCTAGACCAAACAGACCAAGAACTGGCTGCTTTTGAAGGCGATACATTGCTAGCCATTCTAGAAAAACGAGGCAATCTCTACAAGCCAAGGAAGGTTTTTAGCTAGTCTAACTGGGGTGTAGGGAGTATTGTTTCCCCTAGACTATCCAAACCAGACTATAAATTTTGCAAAAAATATGATAGAATAGACGACGGATAAAAAAACGGAGGATAGCATGCAAAATAGACCAATCATTATCGGAGTGACAGGTGGTTCTGGTGGAGGAAAAACAAGTGTTTCAAGAGCCATTTTATCGCATTTCCCTGATGAAAAGATTTCCATGATTGAGCATGATTCATATTACAAGGATCAGTCTCATTTGACCTTTGAAGAGCGTGTCAAAACCAATTACGACCATCCTTTTGCCTTTGATACAGACTTGATGATCGAGCAGATTAAGGAATTGTTGGCGGGTCGTCCGGTGGACATCCCGACCTACGACTATACAGAGCATACACGAAGCAACAAGACCTATCGTCAAGAGCCTCAAGATGTCTTTATCGTTGAGGGCATTTTGGTCTTGGAGGACAAGCGCTTGCGCGATTTGATGGATATCAAGATTTTTGTGGATACGGATGATGATGTGCGCATTATTCGTCGGATCAAGCGTGATATGGAAGAGCGTGGCCGTAGCCTTGATAGCGTTATTGACCAGTATCTAGGTGTGGTCAAACCTATGTACCATCAGTTTATCGAACCAACCAAGCGTTATGCTGATATCGTCATCCCTGAGGGAGTCAGCAATACAGTGGCTATTGATCTGTTGACGACCAAGATTGCAAAGATTTTGGAAGAAGCTCGAAACAGCAAATAATCAGACGTGGAGGCCTTGCCTCCTTTTTTATTTTTCCCTCATAATGGTACATAAATGGAGATTTTTAGGCATATTTTTGGTATAATAATACCCATGAAAGAGCAAGAAAATGAATAGTAGGTGGAGATGGAAAAGTATTTATCGGTAACAACTTTGACCAAGTATCTGAAAATGAAATTCGATAAAGACCCTTACTTGGAACGGGTTTATTTAACTGGTCAAGTTTCCAACTTTCGTAAACGCCCTACTCACCAATATTTCTCCCTAAAAGATGACCATGCAGTTATTCAAGCGACCATCTGGTCTGGGATTTATCAGAAATTAGGCTTCGACCTGGAAGAAGGAATGAAGATCAATGTGATTGGGCGTGTACAGGTCTATGAACCGAGCGGTAGCTACTCCATCATCATTGAAAAGGCAGAGCCTGATGGGGTTGGGGCGCTTGCGATTCAGTTTGAACAACTCAAGAAAAAATTGACAGAAGAAGGCCTGTTTCAAGAACGCTTCAAGCAACCTCTGCCCCAATTTTCTAAGAGAATTGGTGTAGTAACCAGTCGCAGTGGAGCCGTTATTCGAGATATTATCACGACCGTTAGCAGACGCTTTCCAGGTGTCGACATTCTTCTCTATCCGACCAAGGTTCAAGGTGAAGGTTCTGCGGAGGAAATTGCTCGAAATATTGCGCGTGCTAATCAACGGGACGATTTGGACTTGCTGATTATTGGTCGTGGAGGTGGTTCCATAGAGGATCTCTGGGCCTTTAACGAAGAGACTGTGGTACGAGCTATTTTTGAATCTCGTTTGCCAGTTATTTCTAGTGTGGGGCATGAGACGGATGTGACCTTGGCAGATTTTGTGGCAGATCGCCGCGCTGCGACACCAACGGCTGCTGCTGAATTAGCAACACCTGTGACTAAGTTGGATCTATTAGCTCATTTGCAAAATCAGGAAAAACGGATGGCAACGGCAGTCCGAAATGTCCTATCTAAGAAACAAGAAGCTTTGAAAAAATGCAGTCAGTCTGTTATCTTTAGACAGCCAGAGCGTTTATATGATGGATATTTACAACGATTGGATCAACTGCAACTGCGCTTAAAACAAAGTTTGCGAACACAGATTTCCGATAACAAACAATTCGTCCAAGCAAGGACGCATCGACTGGTCCAATTATCACCTATTACCAAAATCCAACGCTATCAGGACCGACTTGCACAGTTGGACAAGCTCCTCCGTAGCCAAATGGCACTAGTTTATGATGCCAAGGTTGCTGAGGTTAAGAGATTATCAGAAGCCTTACTGATGTTGGATACCAGTCGTATCGTGGCGCGTGGTTATGCTATTGTCAAAAAAGAAGAGTCAGTTATCGATTCGGTTGAGAGTTTGAAGAAAAAAGACCAAGTGACGCTTTTGATGCGAGATGGTCAAGTAGAATTAGAGGTTAAAGATGTCAAAACAAAAGAAATTTGAGGAAAATCTAGCAGAACTGGAAACCATTGTCCAAAGTTTGGAAAATGGTGAAATTGCTCTGGAAGATGCGATTACTGCCTTTCAAAAGGGGATGATCTTGTCAAAAGAGCTCCAAGCTACGCTGGACAAGGCTGAAAAAACCTTGGTTAAGGTCATGCAAGAAGACGGAACAGAAAGTGATTTTGAATGAAGAAGCAAGAAAAATTAGCTCTTGTCGAGTCGGCTTTGGAAGACTTTTATGGAGACCAGCAGTTTGCCTCTAGTTTGCGAGAGTCTGTTCTCTATTCCATTCATGCTGGTGGCAAGCGTATTCGACCTTTTCTCTTGTTAGAAGTTTTGGAAGCCTTGCAGGTCGCTATTAAACCTGCTCACGCGCAGGTAGCTGCGGCCTTGGAAATGATCCATACAGGGAGCTTGATTCATGATGACCTTCCTGCCATGGATGATGATGATTACCGTCGGGGACGCTTGACCAATCACAAGAAATTCGGTGAAGCTATGGCCATTTTGGCTGGAGACGCTTTGTTCCTAGATCCCTATGCCTTGATAGCGCAGGCAGATTTGCCAAGTCAAATCAAGGTGGACTTGATTGCTAACTTATCTCTTGCTTCAGGTAGTCTGGGTATGGTGGCAGGCCAAGTTTTGGACATGGAGGGTGAACACCAGCATTTGTCTTTGGAAGCACTTCAGACCATCCATGCTAATAAGACTGGAAAATTACTAGCCTATCCCTTCCAAGCAGCTGCTATCATAGCCGAATTGGCACCTGAAATGCAGGCAAAACTGAAAACTGTAGGTGAATTGATTGGGCTTGCTTTTCAGATCAGGGATGATGTACTGGATGTAACAGCTAGTTTTGAGGAGATCGGCAAGACACCACAAAAGGATTTGCAGGCTGAAAAATCAACCTATCCTGCCTTGTTGGGTTTGGAAGAGGCAATTGTCTTTTGTAACCAGACTTTGGATCAAGCTAATGCCAAATTAGAAGAAATTGCCCAACAGGTTCCCTTTAAGATAGAATCGATTGTGAAAGTAGTAGAAAGTTTGAGAATCAATGGCTAAGGAAAGAGTGGATGTACTAGCTTATAAACAGGGCTTGTTTGAAACGAGAGAGCAGGCCAAGCGTGGTGTCATGGCTGGTTTAGTCGTAGCAGTCCTGAATGGAGAGCGTTTTGACAAACCAGGAGAGAAAATTCCAGATGACACCGAGTTAAAACTCAAGGGTGAAAAACTCAAGTATGTTAGCCGTGGTGGATTGAAACTGGAAAAGGCCTTGCAGGTCTTTGATTTGTCAGTGGATGGTGCGACCACGATTGATATCGGGGCCTCTACTGGAGGTTTTACCGATGTTATGCTACAGAATGGTGCTGAGTTAGTCTTTGCAGTCGATGTCGGTACCAATCAGTTGGCTTGGAAATTACGCCAAGACCCACGGGTTGTCAGCATGGAGCAGTTTAATTTCCGCTATGCTGAAAAGACTGATTTCGAGCAGGAACCTAGCTTTGCCAGTATTGATGTGAGTTTCATTTCCCTCAGTCTGATTCTTCCAGCCTTGCACCGTGTCTTGGCTGAACAAGGCCAAGTTGTGGCTCTAGTTAAGCCCCAGTTTGAGGCAGGTCGTGAGCAGATTGGAAAAAATGGAATCATTCGCGACGCCAAGGTCCATCAGAATGTCCTCGAATCTGTCACAACCATGGCAGTAGAGGAAGGCTTTTCAGTCCTTGGTTTGGACTTTTCTCCCATTCAAGGTGGACATGGAAATATTGAATTTTTAGCGTATTTGAAAAAAGAAGAGTCAGCAAGCAATCAGGTTCTTGCTGATATTGAAGAAGTAGTAGAGAGGGCGCATAGTCAATTTAAAAATGAATAAAAAAGAGAGACTTGAAAAAATTAGACGATTTGTGACAGATTATCAAATCGGTACGCAAGAAGAAATCGTAGAACATTTGAAAGAGGCAGGTATCACTGCTACTCAGGCAACGGTATCACGAGATATCAAAGAACTAGGCATTGTCAAAATTCCTTTGAGAGACAATACTTATGTCTATGAATTGCCAAAGTCAATCGTAAAAAGTTTGCAACTAGCTGAAGATAATATTGAGTCAGCCGAATTGATGGACAAGATGATCAATCTCCAAGTCATCCCAGGAAATACAGCCTTTGTAAAAGCTCAGTTAATCGAGACTTTTGTGGACAAGATTTTTAGCTGTTTGGCTGATGATAGCTCGATTTTAGTCATTGCCAGAAGTGAAAGTCTAGCTGAGGAAATCTTTGAACAAGTAAAAAATTGGTAGGTCTATATGTTACTTGAAATTTCGATAAAAAACTTTGCCATTATTGAGGCTATTTCCCTCAATTTTGAAAAGGGGATGACAGTCCTGACTGGTGAAACGGGTGCAGGGAAGTCGATTATCATTGATGCCATGAATATGATGTTGGGAGCTCGTGCGACGACAGATGTTATTCGTCACGGTGCGCCAAAGGCAGAGATTGAGGGACTTTTCTCAGTTGAGAATAGTCGCCTTTTACAGGAAATTTTTGATGAGCAAGGTTTGGAAATGGGGGATGAGATTATCATCCGTCGGGAAATCTTGCAAAATGGTCGGAGTATCAGCCGTGTCAATGGTCAGATGGTTAATCTGTCGGTTTTGCGTGCTATTGGGCAACACCTTGTAGATATACATGGTCAGCATGACCAAGAAGAGTTAATGCGCCCTCAACTTCATATTCAAATGTTGGATGAATTTGGCGATGCAGCTTTTTGGGACTTGAAAGAAACCTATCAAACGAGTTTTGATGCCTACCGTAAAATGCGTAAGCAGGTTCTGGAAGTCAAGAAAAACCAACAGGAACACAAGGCTCGTATTGAGATGTTGGAATTTCAAATGGCAGAGATTGAGGCGGCTAATTTGCAAGCAGGGGAAGACTTGGCTCTCAACCAAGAGCGAGATAAACTTCTCAACCATAAAAATATTGCGGATACACTGACCAATGCCTACAGTATGTTGGACAATGAAGAGTTCTCGAGTCTGGCCAATGTTCGTTCGGCCATGAATGACATGGAAAGTGTCGAAGAGTATGATACCGAATACCGTGAAATTTCAAGCTCTCTGTCTGAGACTTACTATGTCTTAGAAGACATTAGCAAACGTCTGGAAGCTATTATTGAGGATCTTGATTTTGACGGCAATCGTCTTATGCAGGTTGAGAATCGTTTGGATCTCCTTCATACCATTACCCGTAAGTATGGTGGGACTGTAGACGATGTCTTGCTTTATTTTGCCAAGATTACGGAAGAATACAATCTCTTGACAGGTAATAACCTTTCGTCTGAGGACATGGAAGCAGAGCTCAAGAAATTGGAAGTTAATCTTGTCGATCTGGCAGGTCAACTTGCCTCTGCTCGTCATGATTTGGCTCAGCAGCTCGAAGATGAGATTAAACAAGAACTGCAAGACCTTTATATGGAAAAAGCTCAGTTTCAGGTTCGTTTTAGCAAGGGCAAATTCAGCCGTGAGGGCAATGAAACAGTTGAGTTTTACATTTCAACCAACCCTGGCGAAGACTTTAAACCCTTGGTCAAGGTTGCATCTGGTGGGGAATTATCCCGTCTCATGCTAGCTATCAAGTCTGCCTTTTCACGCAAAGAAGGTAAGACCAGCATTGTTTTTGATGAGGTGGATACGGGAGTTTCAGGTCGTGTAGCTCAGGCTATTGCACAGAAGATTCACAAGATTGGCCAGCATGGTCAGGTACTGGCTATTTCCCATTTGCCACAAGTGATTGCGATTGCAGATTATCAATTCTTTATTGAGAAGATTAGCAATGAGCATTCAACGGTTTCGACTGTTCGTCTCTTGACGGTTGAAGAGCGAGTGGAGGAAGTTGCCAAGATGTTGGCAGGTGATGATGTGACGGAAGCAGCCCTGACGCAAGCCAGAGAATTGTTGAGAAACAAGGAGAAATAAGATGACAGACTATTATGTAATTGGAGATGTTCACGGAAAAGCTGGGATGCTAGAAGACCTTCTCAAAACCTGGAATGGTCAGACTCAGTTACTCTTTCTAGGGGATTTGATTGACCGTGGTGAGGATAGTCGCCGTGTCCTTGAAATGGTCAAGGACTTGGTTGATAATCAAGGGGCTATCTGTTTGTCAGGAAACCACGAGTATATGTTTCTGACTTGGCTTGATGACCCAGAAGAAAGTTATGATCACTATCGCCGTAATGGTGGAGATACAACCATTAACTCTATCCTAGGTCGTCCCTTGGATGCACCAGTTGACGGAGTAGAAGATGCCAAGCGGGTGGCTACTGAAGCGGCAGATTTGGTCGAATTTATTCGTCAAATGCCATTTGTGGTAGAGACAGACAAGTATATCTTTGTTCATGCTGGTATTGATTTGACCTTGGACGACTGGCATGAAACTACAGATTATAAAAAAGTCTGGCTTAGAAAACCATTCCACGAAGCCGAAAATCATACTGGAAAAATCATTGTCTTTGGTCATACACCAGTCTATGGTTTGTTGAAGCAAGACCGAGGTACAGCTGAACTTTGGACTACAGAAGATGGCAAGATTGGAATGGATGGAGGAGCTGTTTATGGTGGTGTCCTTCATGGGATTGTCTTTACTGACCAAGGGATGACAGAACATCACTTTATCGAAAATGACGGCTTTGTCGCTGAAGATTAGTACTCCTAGCAGGGTATGGTCTTGTCAAAATATCAAAAACAATTTATAATAAATAGATACCCTGAAAGGAAGAGAATCATGAACTTAGAAGAATTGAAAAAACGACAGGAGAAGATCCGTAACTTCTCTATTATCGCCCATATTGACCACGGGAAATCAACTCTAGCAGACCGCATTTTGGAAAAGACTGAGACCGTTTCAAGCCGTGAAATGCAAGCTCAACTTTTGGACAGCATGGATCTAGAGCGAGAACGTGGGATTACCATTAAACTCAATGCCATCGAGCTGAACTATACTGCAAAAGATGGGGAAACTTATATTTTCCACTTGATTGATACGCCAGGACACGTGGACTTTACTTATGAAGTTTCACGTTCGCTAGCTGCCTGCGAGGGGGCGATTTTGGTTGTCGATGCTGCCCAGGGGATTGAGGCTCAAACCCTTGCTAACGTTTATCTAGCCTTGGACAATGATTTGGAAATCATGCCAGTCATTAACAAAATTGACCTACCAGCTGCAGATCCTGAGCGCGTGCGTACAGAGATTGAAGATGTGATTGGTTTGGATGCCAGTGAAGCAGTTTTAGCTTCTGCCAAGGCTGGTATCGGTATCGAAGAAATCCTCGAGCAAATCGTAGAAAAAGTGCCAGCCCCAACGGGTGATGTTGCAGCACCACTCAAAGCCTTGATTTTCGACTCTGTTTACGATGCTTACCGTGGGGTTATCCTCCAAGTTCGTGTCATGGATGGGGTTGTCAAACCTGGCGATAAGATTCAGCTTATGAGCAATGGCAAGACCTTTGATGTGACCGAAGTCGGTATATTTACACCCAAAGCAGTTGGTCGTGATTTCCTTGCGACTGGGGACGTTGGTTATATTGCAGCTTCTATCAAGACGGTTCAGGATACTCGTGTGGGTGATACTGTTACCTTGGCAACCAATCCTGCGACAGAGCCATTACATGGCTACAAGCAGATGAATCCTATGGTCTTTGCGGGTCTCTACCCAATCGAATCAAACAAGTACAATGACTTACGTGAAGCCCTTGAAAAATTGCAACTGAATGATGCTAGTCTTCAGTTTGAACCAGAAACATCTCAGGCCCTTGGATTTGGTTTCCGTTGTGGTTTCCTTGGACTTCTTCATATGGATGTTATTCAGGAACGTTTGGAACGTGAGTTCAACATCGACCTCATCATGACAGCTCCGTCTGTTATTTACAAAGTTAATTTGACCGACGGTGAGTCTATGGATGTGTCGAACCCATCTGAGTTCCCAGATCCTACCAAGATTGCGACCATTGAAGAACCTTATGTTAAAGCGCAAATCATGGTACCGCAAGAGTTTGTTGGAGCAGTGATGGAGCTAGCTCAGCGTAAGCGTGGGGACTTTGTGACTATGGACTATATTGATGATAATCGTGTCAATGTTATCTATCAAATTCCACTTGCTGAAATCGTCTTTGACTTCTTTGATAAGCTTAAGTCTTCGACACGTGGTTATGCAAGCTTTGACTACGAATTGTCAGAGTATCGTCCGTCTAAGCTGGTGAAAATGGATATCCTTCTCAATGGAGACAAGGTGGATGCCCTCAGCTTTATCGTTCATAAGGACTTTGCCTACGAGCGTGGGAAACTTATCGTTGATAAGCTCAAGAAAATTATCCCTCGCCAACAATTTGAGGTGCCAATTCAAGCAGCTATTGGACACAAGATTGTGGCTCGTACTGATATCAAGGCCCTTCGTAAGAACGTACTTGCTAAGTGTTACGGTGGTGACGTTTCTCGTAAGCGTAAACTCCTTGAAAAACAAAAAGCTGGTAAGAAACGTATGAAAGCCATCGGATCAGTAGAAGTTCCACAAGAAGCTTTCCTCAGTGTCTTGAGCATGGATGAAGAATAGTTGTCATAATTGCTTTTCCTTGTTCACAGGAAATTTATATCAGAATCAATAGTAAAGCAGGCTTTAATGGTCTGTTTTTTTAGTTTCTAAAACAAAAAATATTTGCTGTGTTTGTTTATGTGTTTGTTTTAATAAGTCGAACTATAAAAACAACAAAAATATAAAAAAAGAGACAAAAAAGAACAGAAAATCATTGACAACGATTTCATATAGTGTTATACTTATAGCATAAAGTTAATGGAAAGAAGGGAAAACCTTATGGGATTAGATCATTTCTTTGACAAAAACCTTGTGTTTTGCTTAGAAGCGGATAATCAAGAACAACTCTTTGATCAGGTTGCAACTTTATTGGAAGAACGAAAAATCGTGACTCCAACCTATCGTGAAGCCTTGATCACGCGTGAAAAGTCATTTCCAACTGGCTTAGATATGGAATTTTTGGGTAAGGATTTGCCGAATGTGGCTATTCCTCATACAGATACGATTCATAATCTTGCCGAAAAAGTTGTGGTCGTTCGATTAGAAAAACCAGTGACTTTCCACAATATGATTGCGCCAGATAAGGAAGTAGAAGTATCCTTGCTCTTCTTTATCATTAATAACTCAAGTTCAAGTCAAACGAATATTCTTGCTCAGTTGATGGACTTCTTTACAGGAAATGGTCATTTGGAAGATTTGGCTAAAATTTCTGAACCAGAAGCTATCTATGCTTATATAGCTGAAGCAACTGCATAATCTTGTCTATTAAAAATATTAAATCGGAGGAAATCCATATGATTAAAATTCTTGCTGCCTGCGGTGCAGGTGTTAACTCAAGCCACCAAATTAAAAGTGCTCTTGAAGAAGAACTTTCAAACCGTGGTTTTGATGTTCACTGTGATGCGGTAATGGTCAAAGACGTTAATGAAGACCTTATCAAAGGTTATGACATCTTTACACCAATTGCTGCGACAGACCTTGGTTTTGATCCAGGTATTCCAGTTATCGAAGCTGGACCAATCTTATTCCGTATCCCAGCTATGAGTGCTCCAGTATTTGATAACATTGAAGCAGCTATTAAAGAACACGGATTAAGCTAATTCTAATTTGTTAACATTCATATAACATAAAAAAGGGAGGAACTGTTATGGATGCAATCTTTGGCCTAATCAAAGAATTTTTCACACCTATCTTAGATATGGGTGGACCTGTCATCATGTTAATTATTTTGACAGTATTGGCTTTACTTTTTGGAGTGAAATTCTCCAAAGCGCTTGAAGGTGGTATCAAACTTGCCATCGCTCTTACAGGTATCGGTGCCATCATCGGTATGTTAAATGGTGCTTTCTCAGCATCACTTGCAAAATTCGTTGAAAACACAGGTATCCAATTGAGTATCACTGACGTTGGTTGGGCACCACTTGCTACAATCACTTGGGGATCTGCTTGGACACTTTACTTCTTGCTCATCATGTTGATTGTCAACGTAGTAATGCTTGCTATGAAGAAAACTGATACACTTGATGTCGATATCTTCGATATCTGGCACTTGTCTATCACAGGTCTTTTGATTAAATGGTATGCAGATAACAACGGTGTGAGCCAAGGGGTTTCACTCTTGATTGCTACAGCAGCTATCGTTCTTGTTGGTGTGTTGAAAATTATCAACTCTGACTTGATGAAACCTACATTTGATGACCTTCTTAACGCACCAAGTTCATCACCAATGACATCAACTCACATGAACTACATGATGAACCCAGTTATCATGGTTTTGGATAAGATTTTTGAAAAATTCTTCCCAGGTCTTGATAAATATGACTTTGATGCTGCTAAATTGAACAAGAAAATCGGTTTCTGGGGTTCTAAATTCTTCATCGGTTTCATTCTTGGTATTGTTATCGGTATTATGGGGACTCCACATCCAATTGAAGGTGTTGCAGATGCAGATAAATGGCGTCTTGTTATCAAAGGATGGTTGTCTCTTGGTTTGACAGCTGGTGTATCTTTGGAACTCTTCTCACTTATCGGTTCATGGTTCATCGCTGCCGTAGAACCACTTTCACAAGGTATTACAAACGTTGCTACTAAACGTCTTCAAGGACGTAAATTTAATATCGGTCTTGACTGGCCATTCATCGCTGGTCGTGCTGAAATCTGGGCTTGTGCCAACGTACTTGCACCAATCATGTTGATCGAAGCTGTGCTTCTTTCAAAAGTCGGAAATGGTATCTTGCCACTTGCAGGTATCATCGCTATGGGTGTTACTCCAGCTCTCTTAGTTGTAACACGTGGTAAATTGCTCCGTATGATTATCTTCGGAACTCTCTTGTTGCCACTCTTCCTTCTTTCAGGTACACTTATTGCACCATTTGCAACAGAACTTGCTAAAGGTGTAGGTGCCTTCCCAGCAGGTGTGAGCCAAACTCAATTGATTACTCACTCAACTCTTGAAGGACCAATCGAAAAACTTCTTGGTTGGACAATTGGTAACACTACAACTGGTGATATCAAAGCAATCCTTGGTGCTGTAGTCTTCCTTGTATTCTATATCGGTATCTTTGCTTGGTACAGAAAACAAATGATCAAACGTAACGAAGAGTACGCAGCAAAAGCAAAATAATGCGCTCCTATAAAATGTAAGCTCAATGAAAATCAAAGAGCAAACTAGAAAGCGAGTCGCAGGTTGCTCAAAACACAGTTTTGAGGTTGTAGATAAGACTGACGAAGTCAGTGATCATATCTACGGCAAGGCGACGCTGACGACGTTTGAATTGGATTTTCGCAGAGTGTAAATTGTTGAAACTAGGTTGTCATACCTTCTAGGAGTGACAGCCTAGTTTTTTATAAACTATCAAGAAATCGGAGAAAATAATGGTAATTGAATTAAAATCAGAACAATTAAGAGTTCAATTTAACAGTTTTGGTGGGGCTCTTTCTTCTATAAAAGATGCTGAGGGACTGGAGTATTTGTGGCAAGGGGATGCCACTTATTGGAGTGGACAAGCTCCTGTTCTCTTCCCCATTTGTGGTTCTTTGAGAGAGGATACAGCCCTCTATATAGATGAGAAGGGACAAGAAAGAAAAGGAAAGATTCCTCGTCATGGTTTGGTTCGTAAGAAAGAATTTGAATTAGTTGAACAGACAGACAAGAGTGTAACTTTTGCAATTGAAGATGATGAGAATAGCTATCAAAACTATCCTTATCATTTTCGCCTAGAAATCACTTATAGCCTTACTGGTAAAACAGTACGGACTCAATACAAGATTTTCAATAAAGAAACTAGCAAGGTCATGCCTTACTTTATTGGTGGACATCCAGGATTTAATTGTCCTCTGCTTGATGATGAGGTCTATGAAGATTATTATCTAGAGTTTGAAAAAGAAGAGACTTGCTCTGTTCCACGCCCTTTCCCAGAAACAGGTATGCTGGATTTTCAAGATAGAAGTCCATGGCTAGAGGGGCAAAAAGAAGTAGACCTCAGCTATGATCTTTTCAGTACAGATGCAGTTACTTTAGATGAATTACAATCTAGAACAATTGCCCTTCGTTCTCGTAAACATGATAAAGGGTTGAAAGTACACTTTGCAGAGTTTCCAAACCTTATTATCTGGTCAACTTTGAACAAAGGACCTTTCATTGCCTTTGAACCATGGTCTGGCTTGTCAACATCCCTTGAAGAAGGAGATCATCTAGAAGATAAGAAGAATGTTCGTCTACTAGAACCTGGTCAAGTGGATCAAATTGGTTTTGACATCGAAATTTTTTAGATTTAAAAATAAAACACAAAAACAAACATTAACTGTTGACTTTTTCAGGAAATAGGAGTATATTATGTTTGTAAACAACAAATGATGTTTGTAACAAACAAATAATCGCTTGTTATATTTTCTTTCGTGGAGAAAGTTTGTTTCTAGGGAACTGGTTTCCTAAACTTGAATAAGGTGTCAGTCATCTCATTCAATCCAATTTGTTAATAAACTGCTAGAAAGCTTTTGTAGGTAAACTGCTAACTATAAAAGGTTTTACTAGCCTAGAAAAATAAAAAGGAGTATACAATATGTCTATTGTTATCGGTGCAGATGCTGCAGGTTTGAGATTGAAAGAAGTTGTGAAAGACTTCTTGGAAAAAGAAAACTTCCACGTTGTGGATGTTACAGCTGAAGGTCAAGACTTTGTTGATGTGACTCTTGCTGTTGCTACAGAAGTAAACAAAGAAGAACAAAACCTTGGTATCGTGATTGATGCTTATGGAGCTGGTCCATTTATGGTTGCAACTAAGATCAAAGGAATGGTTGCTGCAGAAGTATCTGACGAACGTTCAGCTTATATGACTCGCGGACACAACAACTCACGTATGATCACTATGGGTGCACAACTTGTCGGTGATGAATTGGCTAAAAACATTGCTAAAGGATTTGTTAACGGAAAATACGATGGTGGACGTCACCAAATTAGGGTCGATATGTTGAACAAAATGTGCTAATACTCTTCAAAAATCAAGATAATCTGTTGTCAGCTCACTTTAGCTAACTTCAGTTATGCTCGCAGCTCGCTTCCTAATACTCTTCGAAAATCAAATTCAAACCACGTCAGCTTCGCCTTGCCGTACTCAAGTACAGCCTGTGGCTCGCTTCCTAGTTTGCTCTTTGATTTTGATTGAGTATAAGCTAATCTTGATTTTTCTTGAGTAGGGATAAATGATATTAGATTTATATAATTAATCGGAGGGAATAACTAATGAGAATTGCAATTGGATGTGACCACATCGTAACAGATGAAAAAATGGCGGTTTCAGAATTTTTGAAATCAAAAGGATATGAAGTCATTGACTTTGGTACATATGACCATACACGTACTCACTACCCAATCTTTGGTAAAAAAGTAGGGGAAGCTGTAACTAGCGGTCAAGCTGATCTTGGGGTATGTATCTGTGGTACTGGTGTTGGTATCAACAACGCTGTAAATAAAGTTCCTGGTGTTCGTTCTGCCTTGGTTCGTGATATGACAACAGCCCTTTATGCTAAAGAACAATTGAACGCTAACGTTATCGGTTTTGGTGGTAAGATTACTGGTGAATTGCTCATGTGTGACATTATCGAAGCTTTCATCCATGCTGAATACAAACCAACTGAAGAAAACAAGAAATTGATTGCGAAAATTGAACACGTTGAAAGTCACAATGCTCAACAAACAGACGCAAACTTCTTCACTGAATTCCTTGAAAAATGGGATCGCGGAGAATACCACGACTAAGAGGTAACCTATGATTTTAACAGTCACAATGAACCCATCCATTGATATTTCCTATCCTTTGGATGAGTTAAAGATTGATACTGTCAATCGTGTGGTGGATGTAACCAAAACGGCTGGTGGTAAGGGACTCAATGTTACCCGAGTACTTTCAGAATTTGGAGATCCTGTTCTTGCTACTGGTTTAGTGGGTGGCAAACTTGGTGAGTTTTTGGTTGAACATATCGATGATCAAGTAAAAAAAGATTTCTTCTCAATTCAGGGAGAAACTCGTAACTGTATCGCTATTCTCCATGGAGACAATCAAACAGAAGTTCTTGAAAAAGGACCTGAAGTTCTTGAACAAGAAGGTCAAGACTTTTTGGAACATTTCAAAAAACTCTTGGGCTCAGTTGAAGTAGTAGCTATCTCAGGTAGTTTACCAGCAGGTCTTCCAGTTGATTACTATGCGAGCTTGGTAGAACTTGCTAATCAAGCTGGCAAGCCTGTAGTCTTGGACTGCTCTGGTGCAGCACTTCAGGCGGTTCTTGAATCACCACATAAACCAACAGTCATCAAACCAAATAATGAGGAATTGTCTCAACTTCTAGGAAGAGAAGTTTCTGAGGATTTGGATGAATTAAAAGAAGTCCTTCAAGAACCTTTGTTTGCAGGGATTGAATGGATTATCGTTTCACTTGGTGCCAACGGTGCCTTTGCCAAACATGGAGACACTTTCTATAAGGTAGATATTCCTAGAATCCAGGTAGTCAATCCTGTTGGATCTGGAGATTCTACTGTAGCAGGAATTTCTTCAGGACTTCTTCACAAAGAATCAGATGCAGAACTCCTCATCAAGGCAAATGTCCTTGGTATGCTCAATGCTCAAGAAAAAATGACTGGTCATGTCAACATGGCCAACTATCAAGTTCTATATGATCAATTAATAGTAAAAGAGGTATAAAATGGCTTTAACAGAACAAAAACGTGCACGCTTAGAAAAACTTTCTGATGAAAATGGAATCATCTCAGCTCTTGCATTTGACCAACGCGGTGCTTTGAAACGCCTCATGGCTCAACACCAAACAGAAGAACCAACTGTGGCTCAAATGGAAGAACTTAAAGTTTTGGTAGCAGATGAATTGACTAAATACGCTTCATCAATGCTTCTTGACCCTGAGTATGGACTTCCAGCAACTAAAGCTCTTGATGAAAAAGCTGGTCTTCTCCTTGCTTATGAAAAAACAGGTTATGATACAACAAGCACAAAACGCTTGCCAGACTGCTTGGATGTTTGGTCTGCAAAACGTATTAAAGAAGAAGGTGCAGATGCAGTTAAATTCTTGCTTTACTACGATGTAGATAGTTCAGACGAACTCAACCAAGAAAAACAAGCTTACATCGAACGTATCGGTTCTGAGTGTGTGGCTGAAGATATCCCATTCTTCCTTGAAATCCTTGCTTACGATGAAAAAATTGCGGATGCTGGTTCTGTAGAATACGCGAAAGTAAAACCACACAAAGTTATCGGTGCTATGAAAGTCTTCTCAGACCCACGCTTTAACATTGATGTCTTGAAAGTAGAAGTTCCTGTTAACATTAAATATGTTGAAGGTTTCGCTGAAGGTGAAGTAGTTTATACACGTGAAGAAGCAGCAGCCTTCTTCAAAGCACAAGATGAAGCAACTAACTTGCCATATATCTACTTGAGTGCTGGTGTATCAGCTAAACTCTTCCAAGATACTCTTGTATTTGCTCATGAATCAGGTGCAAACTTTAACGGAGTTCTTTGTGGCCGTGCAACATGGGCAGGATCAGTTGAAGCTTACATCAAAGATGGTGAAGCAGCAGCACGTGAATGGCTTCGCACAACTGGTTTTGAAAATATTGACGAACTCAATAAAGTTCTTCAAACAACAGCGACTTCATGGAAAGAACGCGTGTAAGCACTCAAATTGTAAAAAATATTCAGTCTAGTGATAGTAATATCTCTAGACTTTTTTGATGATGTAAAAATAACCTTGAGTTAGTTATCCTCAAGGTTATACTCTTCGAAAATCTCTTCAAACCACGTCAGCGTCGCCTTATCGTATATATATATATATAACTGACTTCGTCAGTTCTATCCACAACCTCAAAACAGTGTTTTGAGCTGACTTCGTCAGTTCTATCTACAACCTCAAAGCAGTGCTTTGAGCAGCCCGCGACCAGCTTCCTAGTTTGCTCTTTAATTTTCATTGAGTATTAGATAAAATATATCAGAGGGAATGCAAGTTAATCGTGATATTCTCCACGATTCCACTTGGCATTCTCTTCATCGAAGATATGATCATTGGCAGCTACATCTGGGCTCACTTCAGATAGTTTATCAATTTTCGCAATCAATTCCTCTTTTTCAGGACTTGGTTTGTACTTGGTATTGATAAATTCATCTACAATGTTGTTAATGAAATTGATACCTAGGATAGCACCACCGAAAGCAACAATATTAGCATTGAGATTTTCACGAGCGGAACGAGCAGTCGCAACATCTCCGACAAGTACAACTCGAGTTTCAGGAACTTTATCAGCAGATACAGCAATTCCAACACCTGTACCGCAAAGGGCGACTCCAAAGTCAGCCCGTCCATTGACGACCTCCTCTGCAATTAAGCGACCATAAATAGGATAGTGAGTACGGACGAAATCATAAGTACCAACATCAATGATTTCATGACCTTGTTCTTTTAGGTGTTTTGAAATCTTCATCTTCACATCTGTTACAATGTGATCACAGCCGAGAGCAATTTTCATGGGAATACCTCCTAGCAGAGCTTGTTCAGCATATCAATGCGAACTTGGTGACGACCAGAATCATAGTTGTGCTCAAGAAAGGCTTTGACTATTTCAACTGCTAAAATATCACCTGTAATTCCAGAACCAATTGTAATGATTGGAGTAGAATTGTGTCGAATAGTCATCATGGCAGAGTGTTCATCGGAAACAGCGGCGCAGATAATACCTTTAAACTTATTAGCAGGCATAAAAGAATGTCCAAACTTGTCAAAAAGAATAGCACGAGCTTGCTTATATTTTCTAAACTCTGTAATAGCATTGACAGTAGAATCAACGAAATCCGCAGAACCTTGTGTAGAGTTGAGGTCAATTACTTCATAACCAGAATGAAGCAGATAGTGTTTGACGGTTTCTTTCAGTTGGAAACCATCTTGGTCAGTAGCTAAAATAACTTTCATAAGAACCTTCTTTCTTTAGCTATCCAAAAGCATGCAATGAAATACCATTGTTGACGATATAGAAGATATATTATATCTTCAAATATAGTATAGTCCTTGTAAAATGATTTGTCAAGGATTTATAAAAACTAGTTGAAGAATTTTTTCTTCAGCTAGTTTTGGCATTTATTGATCCAATTTCTGATATCGGTTAAATCATAGTTAATCTCAGATTGATGGGCTACTTGGCTGAGTGTAATAGAAGTCAGGGTTGCAACTAAAGTATTTTCAATAATATCAAGAGAGTTGGTTACGACGCATCTTTTAGCTTTTTTACTTTCCTTGTTGCCTAAGAATTTTTTTAGAAGATTTTGACTTTCAAAGATTCGATTTTTTCCTTCTATAGCTACAAATACATCGTAAAAGGTGATTTGGCTGAGGGGTTTAGAAAGAGCAACGCCTCCATTTTTCCCTCTAACGGATTTAACCAATCCTTCGTTGTCTAATAGTTTTATAATTTTTTTCAAATAAGAATCTGAAACTTCTAGCCGTTCACTCAAGGAAATTGTATTGATATATTTTCCTTCAGGGAGCTGATCTAACATGAGTAAGACATAGACTGACTGTTCCCAACCTGATGACAATCGCATGTTTGTACCTCCATATAAAAAGATAATCGTTATCCACAATTACCAGTATAGTCTTTTTTTGTTTTTTTCTCAATACATAGGAGTTTAAAAAATAATCTTGGAATTTTTTGATAAATCTCTTGACATTCATTTTTAAAAGAGTAGAATAAAAGACAAAAAATATCATCAATATCTTTTGAAAGAAGGGGAAATAAATGAAACGAGGTTCAAATTTTATTTTTTTGATTTCTATATTAATTACCACACTTTTTATGGGGTCGTCTTTTCCAACTGGGAAATATCTCATAGTAGTTGAAAAGACTCCTCCATTATTACTTGGGGGTGTTCGATTTATTATTGCTGGGTTAGTGATGTTGGTATTATCGTTTTTATTTGGCAAGGGAGGGACTATCATCCCTAAAAGTCAAGGTAGCAAGATAAAGGGGTTTATATTGGTTGTGACTATCGGCCTCTTACAGACAGCTGGAACCATGGGATTTCTTAATCTTGCCCTAGCTCATGATGTGTCGTCATCGATGTCTTCCATTATCTTATTTACGAATCCTCTTTGGTTAGCTTTCTTAGCACATTTTTTGTTAAAAGATACATTGACTATTCAGAAGATAAGTGCCTTAGTATTAGGTGTGGCTGGAGTTGTTACTTGTATTGGGCTAGATGTATCTGCGTTTAGTTTAGGTGCTTTGTTTGCTTTACTTGGTTCATTTTGTTGGTCGGTCAATACAGTTGTCACCAAGAAAATTCCTTTTGATAATGGTCCATGGATATTTACAGCTTGGCAATTGTTATTAGGTGGGGTATTCCTTTACTTATTCTCAATACCTGTGCATGAAAGTTATAACTTTCTAAATTTAGGATTTTGGGGCTGGGTTTGGTTTATATGGTTAATTATTCCTGCGTCTGTTGGTTCGTTTGGACTGTGGTTTTATAGTCTAGGACAAAGTGGAGCAACAGTAGCCAGCAGTTTCTTGTTTTTAGTTCCAGTATTTTCAACTATCTTTTCTATTATGGGCTTACATGAGCCGTTTACATTGAATTTGGTTCTTGGGGGTTCGATGGTTGTGTTAGCATTGGTATTAGTGAACTGGAAAGTCAAGGGAGAAGAGGAGTAGTCTATGGAAGTTGGAAATGATATTGTTATTCAAAATGGAACACAATGGAGTTTTGGTAATGGTGTAGCTCAACATTTTGATGAGCATGTTAGACAATCCATTCCTTTATATGATGAAGGACATGACCTTGTTTGTCATCTAAGCGATTTTTTTATTCGTGACCATTCCTTATGTTATGAGCTAGGCTCCGCAACGGGTAATCTGATTGGTAAATTATACCAGCGTCACAAGTCTAAAAAAGAAGTTCGTTTTATCGGGATAGAAGAGATTCCAGAAATGAATCAGGTGGCACAATCAAAATTTCCTGAGCTTGAATTTATAACAAGCTCCGTGGAGGAAGCCAGGTTAGAACCCAGCGATTTAATTATTAGCTATTATTTCCTTCAGTTTATTCTCCCAGACAAGAGAATAAAGATTTTATCAAAAATATATGAATCTTTAGTTGAAGGTGGAGCGTTTATTCTATTTGAGAAAGAAATCCTGACAGATCCGAAGGTAAATAAGTTGATAGTTTCCAATTATATTAAATTCAAGCAAGAACATGGATTTAGTCCAGAAGAAATTCTATCTAAGCAATTGAGCTTGGAGGGAGTTATGATTAACCATACTCACGCTGAAAATAAAGAAATGTTAAAGAGTGCTGGATTTCATCATGTAGAAACGATAATGAGATATGGAGAGTTCAATGGATACATTTGTTTTAAATGAAGATAATCACAAGAAATGGGAAGAATTACACGCCCAATCATCAAAAACAGAGACACGCTTAGTTCCTAATGATGCAGTTCAAAAGATTTTTTCTTTGAGAAATCAAATCGTTACTCAAAACGATGAGTGTAGGGTATTAGAAGTTGGTTGTGGTTTTGGAAGGAATCTTTACTATTTAATTGAAAATCATTATGCGGATACTTATTGTGGTGTAGATTTAACAAAAGAGGCCGCTGATAGTGTAAAACGATTATTGACTAAGTCATTTCCACAATTTAATTGTCATATAACACAGACAGATGTAGGTAAAGGTTTAGATTTTCCTGACAACCATTTCGATTCTATATTTGATATAATGTCTGCGATTACATTTATAGTGGATGAAAAAGATAGACAGAACTATTTTTCAGAGGTAAAAAGGATGTTGAAAACAGGAGGAATGTATTATTTTTATTGTCCAAGGAAAGATGGAATTTTCCGAGACGCAATTCCGGATAATTCTTTACTAGAAAAAGGTTATATACGTAGAAAACTAGATTCAATGTTAGAAAGAGTTTATACAGAAAGTGAGTTAATTGAATTATTGGCTCCTATGCGTCTTGTAAAATTAGAAATCGGTTCAAAACATACTAGAGCTTTTGGTGATGAGTTGTTTATTAGGGATAATGGATTTTGGTTTGGAGCTTTCAAAAAAATATAGAGTTATTAGTACACTTGTTTTTGAATTGAGATGAAATTTTCTGCGCTATAAACACTTGTTTTCTAATTTTGTTTACGGTTTTATTTTTTGATAAAAATATACTCAAATAAAGTAAAAAAAGTTATTCGTAAGGGTTTACAAACCAACTTACTTGTGTTATACTTAAATCACAAGTTAATACAAGGTGAGTGTTACTAAGTAATATTAGGCATGATCACAGGTGAATTAGAAATCAGCTGATTTTCTAGTTCATTTGTGGTCATTTTTTATACTCATATACCTTTAAGATATAAAAGGAGGTTGACATGTATCGAATTCTAAATCCAATGAATCACAATGTCTCGCTTGTCAGGAATGATAAAGGAGAAGAAGTGATTGTAATTGGTAAGGGGATTGCATTCGGAAAGAAGAAGGGGGATTTGATTGCTGAACAGCAGGTTGAGAAAATCTTTCGGATGAAGACCGAAGAGTCCAGAGAAAACTTTATGGCTCTTCTCAAAGATGTTCCGCTTGATTTTATCACAGTGACCTATGAAATCATTGATAAGCTATCAAAGAAATATCATTATCCGATTCAAGAATATCTTTACGTAACCTTGACAGACCATATTTACTGTTCTTACCAAGCTCTAGCACAAGGAAGGTACAAGGATAGTAATCTGCCAGATATTTCCACTAAGTATCCTGTCGCTTTTCAAATCGCAAATGAAGCTTTTGAAATTTACCGTCAGAAGCTAGCGGATCATTTTCCTGAGGACGAAATTATTCGGATTGCTTATCATTTCATTAATGCCGAAGGTGAAAATGAAGTGGAAGTTGTGGAGTCGATTGATAAGAGGAAAGAAATTCTCAGCAATGTTGAAGAAGTGCTAAAGGGGTATGCAATTCAACGAACTAAAGAGAATAATCATTTCTATGATCGTTTTATGATTCATTTGAATTATTTCTTGGATTATTTAGACAGATCTAGAGATGATAACCAATCACTTCTAGATATGGAAGACCATGTCAAACAATCCTATCCAAGAGCGTTTGAAATTGGTTCCAAGATATACGATGTGATTACGCAACATACGGGTCTTGATTTGTATAAAAGTGAACGAGTTTATCTTGTTCTACATATCCAACGTTTATTGTCATAAAAATTTATTAAAAACTATATAAGGAGAATTCTATCATGAATAGAGAAGAAGTAACATTGTTAGGTTTTGAAATCGTAGCCTATGCTGGCGATGCTCGTTCAAAACTATTGGAAGCCTTGAAGAATGCTGAAGCTGGTGATTTTGAAAAAGCGGACGCTCTGGTAGAGGAAGCTAATAGCTGTATCGCAGAGGCTCACCACGCGCAAACAAGTCTGTTGACTAAGGAAGCAGCTGGTGAGGACTTAGCTTATAGTGTAACCATGATGCATGGCCAAGACCACTTGATGACAACTATCTTGTTAAAAGATTTGATGCACCATTTAATTGAGCTCTATAAGAGAGGAGTTAAGTAATGAATAAATTAATTGCATTTATCGAGAAAGGAAAACCTTCCTTTGAGAAATTATCTCGTAATATCTATCTTCGTGCTATTCGTGATGGTTTCATTGCAGGTATGCCTGTTATTCTCTTCTCAAGTATCTTTATCTTGATTGCCTTTGTACCAAACTCATGGGGCTTTAAATGGTCTGATGAAGTTGTAGCCTTTCTGATGAAACCTTATAGCTATTCAATGGGTATCTTGGCTTTGTTGGTAGCTGGTACAACAGCTAAGTCATTGACCGACTCAGTCAATCGAAGCATGGAGAAAACCAATCAAATCAACTATATGTCAACACTTTTAGCAGCAATTGTTGGTTTGTTGATGTTGGCAGCTGATCCTATCGAAAATGGTCTAGCTACTGGATTCTTGGGGACAAAAGGTTTGCTTTCAGCCTTCCTTGCTGCCTTTGTTACAGTAGCTATCTATAAGGTATGTGTTAAGAACAACGTTACCATTCGTATGCCTGACGAAGTTCCACCAAATATCTCACAAGTCTTTAAAGATGTGATTCCATTCACTCTATCAGTTGTTTCTCTTTATGCTCTTGATTTATTAGCTCGTCATTTTGTTGGTGCAAGCGTAGCTGAATCAATCGGTAAATTCTTTGCACCATTATTCTCTGCTGCTGATGGTTATCTAGGTATTACCATTATCTTTGGTGCCTTTGCCTTCTTCTGGTTTGTTGGTATCCATGGTCCATCTATCGTTGAACCAGCAATCGCGGCTATTACCTATGCAAATGCTGAAGTCAACTTGAACCTTCTTCAACAAGGTATGCACGCTGACAAGATTCTTACTTCTGGTACACAAATGTTTATCGTTACCATGGGTGGTACTGGTGCGACACTGGTTGTTCCATTCATGTTCATGTGGTTAACAAAATCAAAACGTAACCGTGCAATCGGACGTGCTTCAGTAGTTCCTACCTTCTTCGGTGTAAATGAACCAATCTTGTTTGGTGCACCACTTGTATTGAACCCAATCTTCTTCATTCCATTTATCTTTGCTCCAATCGCAAACGTTTGGATCTTCAAATTCTTTATTGAAACTCTTGGAATGAACTCATTTACTGCTAATCTACCATGGACAACTCCAGCTCCACTAGGTTTAGTTCTTGGTACTAACTTCCAAGTTCTATCATTCATTCTTGCTGCTCTTCTAATCGTGGTTGACGTAGTCATTTACTATCCATTCCTTAAAGTATATGATGAACAAATTCTAGAAGAAGAACGTTCAGGTAAGTCTAATGATGAATTGAAAGAAAAAGTTGCTGCAAACTTCAACACTGCAAAAGCAGATGCTATTCTTGAAAAAGCTGGTGTAGAAGCGGCTCAAAATACAATCACTGATGAAACAAATGTCCTCGTTCTCTGTGCAGGTGGAGGGACAAGTGGACTTCTTGCAAATGCTTTGAATAAGGCAGCTGCAGAATACAATGTTCCTGTGAAAGCAGCAGCAGGTGGCTATGGTGCTCACCGTGAAATGTTGCCAGAGTTTGATCTTGTTATCCTAGCTCCTCAAGTTGCTTCAAACTTTGAAGACATGAAAGCAGAAACAGATAAACTCGGTATTAAACTTGCCAAGACAGAAGGCGCTCAATACATCAAATTAACTCGTGATGGAAAAGGTGCACTAGCATTTGTACAAGCTCAATTCGATTAACGATAGGGACTGTGAAACAGTCTCCTCTCGTTACGGAAATCGCTATGGCGAATTTCCTAATCGCCTTGTTAATTCGTCGGTAAAAAGATATCGTTTTTACCTCCTCATGTCACAATTTGATTAATAATAGGGACTATGAAATAGTTTCCTCTCGTTGCGGAAATCGCTATGGCGAATTTCCTAATCGCCTTATTAATTCGTCGGTAAAAAGATATCGTTTTTACCTTCTCATGTCACAATTCGATTAATAATAGGGACTATGAAATAGTTTCCTCTCGTTACGGAAATCGCTATGGCGAATTTCCTAATCGCCTTGTTAATTCGTCGGTAAAAAGATATTGTTTTTACCTTCTCATGTCACAATTTGGTGACTTAGTATAAGAAGTGAGATGGAGAATAAAGCCTCACTAGCCTCCTCTCCATCTTATTTCTTTTTTAATTAAAAGGAGAATTATATGTCAAAAACATTACCAAAAGACTTTATTTTCGGTGGCGCAACAGCTGCTTATCAAGCAGAAGGTGCTACACATACTGATGGAAAAGGACCAGTTGCTTGGGATAAATATCTTGAAGATAACTACTGGTACACTGCGGAGCCAGCTAGTGATTTTTACAATCGATATCCAGTTGACCTCAAGCTAGCAGAAGAGTATGGTGTCAATGGTATTCGAATTTCTATTGCCTGGTCACGTATTTTCCCAACCGGTTACGGTCAAGTAAATGCTAAAGGTGTTGAGTTTTATCATAATTTATTTGCAGAGTGTCACAAACGTCATGTTGAACCCTTTGTAACTCTTCATCACTTTGATACGCCAGAAGCTCTCCACTCAAATGGAGACTTCTTAAACCGTGAAAATATTGAACACTTTGTAGACTACGCTGCCTTCTGTTTTGAAGAATTTCCAGAAGTCAACTATTGGACAACCTTTAATGAAATTGGGCCAATCGGTGATGGTCAATACTTGGTTGGGAAATTTCCTCCTGGTATTCAGTACGACCTTGCCAAAGTATTTCAATCTCACCACAATATGATGGTATCTCATGCACGTGCAGTCAAGCTATATAAAGAAAAAGGTTATAAAGGTGAAATTGGTGTTGTTCACGCACTGCCAACCAAGTATCCTTTGGATCCTAAAAATCCATCAGATGTTCGCGCTGCTGAATTGGAAGATATTATTCACAATAAATTTATCTTGGATGCAACTTATCTAGGTAGCTATTCAGCTGAAACGATGGAAGGTGTCAACCATATCTTATCCGTCAATGGTGGTAGCTTAGATCTTCGTGAAGAAGATTTCACAGCATTAGAAGCTGCAAAAGACTTGAACGACTTCCTTGGAATAAATTACTATATGAGTGACTGGATGGAAGCATTTGATGGAGAAACTGAAATTATCCATAATGGTAAGGGTGAGAAAGGAAGCTCTAAGTACCAAATTAAAGGTGTTGGTCGTCGTGTAGCTCCTGACTATGTACCTCGCACTGACTGGGACTGGATCATTTATCCTCAAGGGCTATATAATCAGATCATGCGCGTGAAGAAAGATTATCCTAACTACAAGAAGATTTATATCACTGAAAATGGCCTTGGTTATAAAGATGAGTTCGTTGATAACACCGTTTACGACGATGGTCGTATTGATTATGTCAAACAACACTTGGAAGTCTTATCTGATGCTATTGCTGATGATGCAAACGTCAAAGGATACTTCATCTGGTCATTGATGGATGTCTTCTCTTGGTCAAATGGGTATGAAAAACGCTACGGTCTCTTTTATGTAGACTTTGAAACTCAAGAACGTTATCCTAAGAAATCAGCTCACTGGTACAAGAAAGTAGCGGAAACTCAAGTAATTGAGTAGTAGAATTAGTAATTAGATATAGAATTCTAGTGAGGCAAAAAGATGTTCAAAGATTTTATTCAATCAATTTATGAAAAGTTTATATTATCAATTTTGATAAATGTTCTCAAATACCTTGTTTGACTAATGAGGAGCTGAAAAATCTTGGGAAATGGTATGTCTCTACCGGTAAAGAATGGATTTGCCATTCAGACTATGAGCTGGAAGAATTTAGAAATATCTTTTTAAATTGTATCAATCCTGAAGAACGAGATAATATCTCCTTTGATTCAGATTTTATGCCGTTTCAACAATCATAAAGAATCTAGGAAGCTCTTTGTAAAAATCTTCATCAAAAAATGCGTCATATCAAGATTCTTATTTTCTTGATATGACGCATTTTAAATTTTATCAATCCTCAGTTTTATGGTTTAGAAAGAATAATTTTTGTTTGTTTCGAAAGTTGGTCGAAGGTTTCTTTGCTCAGTTTAGAATCTGAAACGATGGTATCAATATCAGAGATGTTGTAGAAGGTATAAAAATCAAATTTATTGAACTTACTATTGTCAGCTAGTAAGTATTTTTTATTGGAATTATTGAGGGCGATGCGTTGAGATTCACCTTCCTCTTCACTAAAGGTCGCAATCGCATTGTCTTTAATACCATTACAGCTAACGAAAGCTTTAGAAAATTGGAGATTGGCTAGGTTTTGCAAGGTTAGTGTTCCGACAAAGGCTCCAGTGATAGAGCGATAGTTTCCACCAATTAAAATCAAATCTGTTAGTTTTCGTTCGTTTAAGATGAGAAAGACTGGTAAACTGTTTGTTACAACACGAATATTATCGATTGGAAGTTCACGGGCAAAAGATTCCAAGGTTGTCCCTGGACCTATAAAAATGGTTTCGCCTTCATCGATTAAATGACCTGCAAAACGGCTGATTTCTTGTTTTTCTGCAATCTGTAAGCTTTGTTTTTCAATATTGGAACGTTCATTGTTTAAAATAGAACCTGTGCGAATTTTCTCAGCTCCCCCATGCACTCGAACAAGTAAATCTTTGTCTGCTAACTCTTGCAAGTAGCGTCTAGCAGTCATATCTGATACATCTAAGCGAGTCATGATTTCTTTTACAGTAATAGTTCCCTTTGTATTTACCGTTTCTAGAATATTATCTAGTTTTTCCTGCTTTAACATCTTTATCACCTCTATTTCTATTACTATTTTATCATAAAGTGTTCAATCAATCAATTTAAAAAACAAAAGAAAACAAAAACAAAAATATCATGGTTGTTTTAAACAAACCATGATATTTGTTATCAGTTCTGGGATAAATGAATTAGTCCAAACCGTAGTTGTAGTCATCGTCTTGCATGGCTTCAACTTCACCAAGGAGGTAACCATTTCCGACTTGAGAGAAGAAGTCGTGGTTGGAAGTTCCTGTTGAAATACCGTTCATAACGATTGGGTTGACATCATCAGCTGAATCTGGGAAGAGCGGATCTTGTCCCAGGTTCATGAGAGCTTTATTGGCATTGTAGCGAAGGAAGGTTTTAACTTCTTCCGTCCAACCAACACCGTCATAGAGGCTTTCTGTATAGCCTTCTTCATTTTCATAAAGAGTGTAGAGGAGATCGTACATCCATTCTTTTAGCTTTTCTTGCTCTTCTTCAGGCAATTCATTGAAACCAAGTTGGAATTTGTAACCGATGTAGGTTCCGTGAACAGACTCATCACGAATAATCAGTTTGATGATTTCCGCAACGTTAGCTAGTTTGTTGTTACCAAGATAGTAGAGGGGAGTGAAGAAACCTGAATAGAAGAGGAAGGTTTCAAGGAAGACGCTGGCAACTTTCTTTTCAAGTGGGCTACCGTTGAGGTAGATTTCATTGACAATCTCAGCCTTCTTTTGTAGATAAGGATTGGTATTAGTCCATTCGAAAATTTCTTCAATCTCAGCCTTGGTATTCAAGGTAGAAAAGATTGATGAGTAAGATTTTGCATGGACAGATTCCATAAATTGGATGTTGTTGAAGACAGCTTCCTCATGCGGTGTACGGATGTCCGAGCGAAGGGCCTGAACCCCTGTTTCAGATTGCATAGTATCGAGAAGTGTTAAACCACCAAAGACTTTTCCGACCAAGTCTTTTTCCTTGTTTGATAGCTTTCTCCAGTCATCCAAGTCGTTTGACAAGGGAATACGTGTATCGAGCCAGAATTGCTCCGTTAACTTTTCCCAAGTTGATTTGTCGATGACATCTTCAATGGCATTCCAGTTAATGGCTTTGTAGTAAGTTTCCATTTGAAATCTCTTTCTGTATTTAGTATTGTGATTTCACAATTACCTCTATTTTATCATAAATCTAGAGGAGTATCGTACAAAAAGTCGGAAGACCGACTTTTATTTCATAGTATAGATGTTTGTTCCAGCTTAGTTTAGTGTGGTAAATGAATCGCTAATCTGAGAAAATGTAGTTTTCTCAAGCAAAGATTAAATCACACAGCTTTCACATTGGTTAGTACCGACTTCTCCACCATCATCTGTAAAGGTACGGACGTAGTAGATAGACTTGATACCCTTGTTAAAGGCATAGTTACGAAGGATAGACAAGTCACGTGTCGTTTGTTTGTTTTCTTTCTTCCATTCGTAAAGTCCTTTTGGAATGTCACTACGCATGAAGAGGGTAAGTGAAAGTCCTTGGTCCACGTGCTCAGTTGCAGCAGCGTAAACATCGATGACTTTACGCATATCCATGTCGTAGGCAGAAGTGTAGTAAGGAATGGTTTCTGTTGACAAGCCAGCAGCAGGGTAGTAGATTTTACCGATTTTCTTCTCTTGGCGTTCTTCAATACGTTGTGTAATCGGGTGGATAGAAGCAGAAACGTCATTGATGTAACTGATCGAACCATTTGGAGCAACAGCTAGACGGTTTTGGTGGTAAAGTCCATCTGCTTGAACCTTGTCGCGAAGTTCAGCCCAGTCAGCAGCACTTGGGATAAAGACATCTTTGAAGAGTTCTTTAACACGTTCTGATTTTGGAAGGAATTCGCCTGTAATATACTTGTCAAAGTAGCTTCCGTTAGCATAGTCTGATTTTTCAAAGTTGTGGAAGGTGATACCACGTTCACGCGCGATATTGTTTGACTCAACCAAGGTCCAGTAGTTCATAAGCATAAAGTAGATGCTTGTAAATTCAACAGACTCAGGCGATCCATATTCAATCAGTTGTTGGGCAAGGTAGCTGTGAAGTCCCATGGCACCAAGACCAAAGGTATGTGCTTGGCTATTTCCATGGTCGATAGTAGGAACAGCTACGATGTGTGAACTATCTGTAACGAAAGTAAGGGCTCGAACCATAGCACGGATAGAACGACCAAAGTCAGGTGAAGTCATCATGTTGACCACGTTGGTTGAACCAAGGTTACATGATACGTCTGTTCCCATTTGAAGAAATTCTTGAGCATCGTTGATCAAGCTTGGTTCTTGAACTTGAAGAATCTCAGAGCACAAGTTACTCATGATAATCTTACCATCAACAGGATTTGCACGGTTAGCCGTATCAATATTGACTACATAAGGGTAGCCAGACTCTTGTTGCAATTTTGAGATTTCAGTTTCTAAATCACGCGCCTTGATTTTTGTCTTGCGGATGTTTGGATTTGCGACCAATTCATCGTATTTTTCAGTGATGTCGATATAGTTGAATGGTACACCATATTCAAGCTCTACAGAGTAAGGACTGAAGAGGTACATTTCTTCATTTTTGCGAGCCAATTCGTAGAATTTATCTGGTACCACAACACCAAGTGATAGAGTCTTAACACGAACTTTTTCATCGGCATTTTCTTTCTTAGTTGAAAGGAAGGCGATAATATCTGGGTGGAAGACGTTGAGGTAGACAACACCAGCACCTTGACGTTGCCCCAATTGGTTTGAATAAGAGAAGCTGTCTTCAAAAAGCTTCATAACTGGTACGACACCAGAAGCTGCTCCTTCGTAGCCTTTGATAGGTGCACCAGCTTCACGAAGGTTGCTGAGGGTAATTCCCACACCACCACCAATACGTGAAAGTTGAAGAGCTGAGTTGATAGAACGTCCGATAGAGTTCATATCATCAGTTACTTGGATTAGGAAGCAAGATACTAACTCCCCACGGCGAGCACGTCCAGCATTCAAGAAGGAAGGAGTAGCAGGTTGGTAGCGTTGGTGGATGATTTCATTGGCAATATCGATTGCAACAGCTTCATTCCCGTCAGCGAAATAAAGGGCGTTAAAGAAGACACGGTCTTCCATGCTTTCAAGGTAATATTCACCGTCGTTGGTCTTCAAGGCATATTGATTGTAAAATTTATAAGCTGCCATGAAAGACTTGAATTGGAAGTTTTGGTCTTTGATAAATTGAGACAATTCTTCCAAAAATTCTGGACGGTATTTCTTGATAAAGGCTGTTTCGATGTAGTTGTGTTCAATCAGGTAGTTGATTTTATCTTTGATTGAATCAAAAACCATAGTGTTTGGAACTACATTTTCTTTAAAGAAAGCATCCAAGGCTTCCTTATCTTTATGAAGCATGATTTGTCCATTGACAGGACGGTTGATTTCGTTGTTGAGACGGAAGTAAGTCACGTCTTCAAGATGTTTTAATCCCATAAAATTTCCCTTATCTAATTACAAAAGAAAGGCTTCTAAGTTAGCCCTAGAAGCAGTTTCTTCTGGATGATGTACTAAGATTATGCTAATTGTTTCAGTTTTCCTGGTTGGAAACCTGAAAAGACTTCAGTTGGTGTTTGGATAACAGGAGCTGCGCTGAAACCGAGCTCTTTAACTTGATTGATGTACTCAGGTTGCTCATCAAGATTGATTTCACGATAAGCGACATTATTACTGTCCAAGAAACGTTTGGTCATCTTACATTGGACACAGTTGTTTTTAGAATAAACGGTTACCATTGTGTAACTCCTCTTTAAAATTTAATTCTATCCTAGTATATCAGAAAATAAATTTTTGTCAATGATTTAAAACTAAATATAGTGGTCTTTTTTTCTACATAACCCAGCAAAACACAATATGTAGTGTTTGTTTTGTAAGATAGTGATAATTATCCTACAAGTAGTTTTTTGGAAAACTATATCCTGTGTTTTGTTATCTAGAATAGAAGATTTTCAGCAAGTTATCTGAAAGGAAATCGAATAAATCCCATAAAATGCTTGAAAAAAATCCTAGAAGATGATATAATACCAAATTGTAAGGGTTATCACATATAACTCAAAAAAGAAAGAACAAAAGGAGAGTCAAACTATGGCTTCTAAAGATTTCCACGTAGTGGCAGAAACAGGTATTCACGCACGTCCAGCAACATTGTTGGTACAAACTGCTAGCAAATTTGCTTCAGATATCACTCTTGAGTACAAAGGTAAATCAGTTAACCTTAAATCAATCATGGGTGTTATGAGTCTTGGTGTTGGCCAAGGTGCTGACGTAACTATCTCAGCTGAAGGTGCAGATGCAGATGATGCTATCGCTGCAATCTCAGAAACAATGGAAAAAGAAGGATTGGCATAAGGAAAATGACAGAAATGCTTAAAGGAATCGCAGCATCTGACGGTGTTGCAGTTGCAAAAGCATATCTACTCGTTCAACCGGATTTGTCATTCGAGACTGTTTCAGTCGAAGATACAAACGCAGAAGAGGCTCGTTTGGATGTTGCTCTTGAAGCTTCTCAAAACGAGCTTTCACTTATCCGTGAGAAAGCTGTAGGTACGCTAGGTGAAGAAGCGGCACAAGTTTTTGACGCTCATTTGATGGTTCTTGCTGACCCAGAATTGATTGGTCAGATTAAAGAAACAATCCGTGCTAAGAAAGTCAATGCTGAAGCAGGTCTTAAAGAAGTGACTGACATGTTCATTACTATCTTTGAAGGCATGGAAGACAACCCATACATGCAAGAACGTGCAGCGGATATCCGCGACGTGACAAAACGTGTATTGGCAAACCTTCTTGGTAAAAAATTGCCAAACCCAGCTTCTATTAACGAAGAAGTAATCGTGATTGCACATGACTTGACACCATCTGATACAGCTCAATTGGACAAAAACTTTGTAAAAGCTTTTGTAACAAACATCGGTGGACGTACAAGCCACTCAGCTATCATGGCACGTACACTTGAAATTGCAGCTGTATTGGGAACAAATAACATCACTGAAGTGGTGAAAGATGGTGATATCCTTGCTGTTAACGGAATTACTGGTGAAGTGATTATCAACCCAACAGATGAACAAGCGGCAGAATTTAAAGCAGCTGGTGAAGCTTATGCTAAACAAAAAGCTGAATGGGCACTTTTGAAAGATGCTCAAACAGTGACTGCTGACGGTAAACACTTCGAGTTGGCTGCTAACATCGGTACTCCAAAAGACGTTGAAGGTGTTAACAACAACGGTGCAGAAGCTGTTGGACTTTACCGTACAGAGTTCTTGTACATGGATTCTCAAGATTTCCCAACAGAAGACGAGCAGTATGAAGCATACAAGGCTGTTCTTGAGGGAATGAATGGTAAACCAGTAGTTGTTCGTACAATGGATATCGGTGGAGATAAGGAACTTCCTTATTTCGATATGCCACATGAAATGAACCCATTCCTTGGATTCCGTGCCCTTCGTATCTCTATTTCTGAAACTGGAGATGCGATGTTCCGTACACAAATCCGTGCCCTACTTCGTGCTTCTGTTCATGGTCAATTGCGTATCATGTTCCCAATGGTTGCCCTTTTGAAAGAATTCCGTGCAGCTAAAGCAGTTTATGAAGAAGAAAAAGCAAACCTTCTTGCTGAAGGTGTTGCAGTTGCGGATGATATCCAAGTTGGTATCATGATTGAAATCCCTGCAGCAGCTATGCTTGCAGACCAATTTGCAAAAGAAGTAGACTTCATGTCAATTGGTACAAACGACTTGATCCAATACTCAATGGCGGCAGACCGTATGAACGAACAAGTTTCATATCTTTACCAACCTTATAACCCATCAATCCTTCGCTTGATTAACAACGTTATCAAGGCAGCTCACGCTGAAGGTAAATGGGCTGGTATGTGTGGTGAGATGGCTGGTGACCAAAAAGCTGTTCCACTTCTTGTCGGAATGGGCTTGGATGAATTCTCTATGTCAGCGACATCTGTACTTCGTACACGTAGCTTGATGAAGAAATTGGATACTGCTAAGATGGAAGAGTACGCTAACCGTGCCCTTACAGAGTGTTCAACAATGGAAGAAGTTCTTGAACTTCAAAAAGAATACGTTAACTTCGATTAATGTCATTAACCTTGTAACCTAGTTGCAAGGTTTTTTGACGCATTTTGGAAAAGTATAGTATTATAAAGTACACTTTTAAATGCTCCAGAGGCATGGTATAATAGGGGAAGTAAATAGAATAAGAGAGAAACCATGTCTAAAGAAATTGATATTGAATATTACCACCAGCTAGCCTTACAAAAGCAGAAGGAGCATCGCAAAGTCTTAGCCAATTTAAAGAAAAAGCCACCAAAAAATCTAGATAAGATAGCCCAGCAGATTCACCAAGAAGTTTTTGAGGAGATTGATTGCACCGCCTGTGCTAACTGTTGTAAGACTTTGGGACCTGACTTTAAAGAAGCAGATATTACACGAATCGCCAAGTATTTTAAGATGAAATTACCCGCTTTTGAAGCAGAGTTTCTGCAGGTGGATGAAGATGGAGACAAGGTTTTCAAATCCATGCCTTGTCCATTTTTAGGAGGGGATAATCTCTGTTCTATCTATGACGTTCGGCCAAAGGCCTGTCGTGAATTTCCCCATACAGACCGCAAAAAGATCCATCAAATCAACCATTTGACGATTAAGAATACCTTGACCTGTCCAGCAGCCTATCTCTTTGTTGAGAAATTAAAGGATAAGTTGTAGAGATTTAAAGGATAAAAAATTTCTAATAATAACTAGTAATGTGAAGGGAGTACTCCTGTTCCTAGACCAAAAACAAAAGAGGAGCTAGTGCTGGCCTCTAAGGAAAACTATGAGAAGCTCAATCGTTTCATCTCCCAACTAAGTGAAGATGAGCTACAGACTCCATTTGATTTTTCAAGAGACCCAAATAAAAAGGAAGCTCACTGGAAAAGGGATAAAAACCTGCGGGATGTCTTGATCCATCTTTATGAATGGCAGCAGTTACTTTTGACCTGGGGACATTCTAATCAAAAAGGTCACGAAAGATCTTTTCTTCCTGAACCTTATAATTGGAAAACTTATGGACAAATGAATGTCGCTTTTTGGAAGAAGCACCAGAAAACCTCCTTAGAAGAAGCGACTAGACTCCTAGAACAATCACATAGAGAGGTTTTAGAGTTGATGGAATGCTTTAGCAATGACGAACTCTTTACCAAAGGTGTCTATAAGTGGACGGGAGGGACAAGTCTAGGTTCCTACTTTATCAGTAGCACCGCCAGTCACTATGATTGGGCTATGAAAAAGCTCAAAGCACATCAGAAGAATTGTAAGTGTCATTAGTTCAAGTGACAATGAAACTTAGGAAAGTTTTTTTAAGTTTCGAATGACTTAGTTTTCCTTGTTTTTGAGCAATTCTAGCTTTAGAATCCTTCAAAAATTAACATTTAAGGCAATCAATGGCTTAGAATAGTGCGAAAACATTTAGTTTATAGGAATTCTAGGTCTAGAATTACAGGGATATTTATGAAGTTAGGGTATTCGATAGTTAGGATTGTTCTATTCTGAAAGATTTGTATTGTCAATTGTATAGGAAAGTGTTCGAATTTTTTTAAGTCATTAAATTAGTTCAGATAATGTTAATTGTGTGAGGTGCTTTATGTTATAATATTCTTAATGAATTTTCAGAAAGGACAACACTCAAATTGTCCTACAAATTTCTACTCTTCGAAATTTGTAGCAATTAAATGATACAAATAAACGATTAAAAACCCTTGAAATAGCTTGGTTTCAAGGGTTTTTCTATTATGTGACTATTAGTCCGTCTCTCTCCGTTAGGTGCGAGACAAATAAACCACCCGCTATGCGGGTGCGTGTCGAAGGTTATACCAAAAAACTCCAAACACGATACAATAAAGGTGTTCAAGCCAATTGTAAAGCGAAAGGAGAAAAATATGGCACAAAAGGCACATAGTTTATCACACACAAAGTGGATGTGTAAATATCACATTGTGTTCACCCCTAAGTATAGACGAAAAGTTATTTATAATCAATATCGAAGTAGTTTAGGCGAAATATTTCATCGCTTATGTAGTTATAAGGGTGTTGAAATTATCGAGGGTCACTTAGTGCCTGATCAGGTACATATTAGGGATAGTGGTAAGTAATACTAAAGCCTCTTTAAGAGGCAAGTGACGAGTCAAGAGCAATGAGGTTTGAACAACGTGAAAGCCAGCGTCTTTAGGCGCTGGCTGGTAATTTGGGCTTATAGCCCTGGTTCAAACCACCCGTTAGACGGTGGTCATGATTGTTAACAACAAAAATATGAGTCCAATTTTTAATATCCTATTTATTTAAAACATAGAAAAATGACAACACTTAAAAAGAACGAATAAGAATTTTAAAATAACTATTTGAGTATTTTTCGTTTCTTACTTTTTCTAAGTGTAAATGATATAATATACCTATGGCTATTAAAAATTATTTTGCAAATTCAATTGAATCGTATATTCAAACTATTAGAAAGATTAATTCAGATAATCCATCTCATAGACTATGGTATAGAGGGCAAAAGAATTCCGAATATGGGTTAATACCTGGAATTTGGCGTGAGGCTTATTCTGTTTTTAATTCGAGGAGAGAGAAAAACCCAATTCATCGAACAAATTTTTACAATCCTAAAGGAGAGGTAGTTGTTATGCCATCTCAAAATGTTCTTCTTGAAAAATTTAAGAGTAAGGCAAAGACAGAAGATATTATAGGACCGCAAAACGAAGTACAGTGGTTAGAACTAGCTCAACATTATGGCTTACTAACAAATTTATTAGATTGGTCTACAGACCCATTGGTTGCATTGTTTTTTGCTGTCTCTACAGTTGATTGTAAAAATAATAATCACACTTACTTAACTAAAAATCAAGTTATTTGTCGACAACATGATGAAGATGAGGATGAGATAATTAATGATCATGCTTCTGTATGGGTAATAAATCCGTTGGAAATAAACCGAATATTACTAAATGAACCTGGTTTAGAAGGAGTTTTTCAGAGTTTCAATCATAATGATATCGAGAGAATTAACCAAGAAATTTCTTTAAATTGTGGCACATTTTGTTTTGAGGGGTCTAAAATTAATCCTCGTATCACCAGACAATCAGGAAACTTCACACACTCAGGAACAAAACTCACACATCCTCTAGATTTTTTGTCAGCTACTCAATCAGAAATTATAAAAATTAATATACCTTATAATTGTATTTTTCAAATTATGAAAGACTTAAGTGCATTAGATATTACAAATCAATCTATATATTTTGGAAGTAATGAAAGAGATTTGACTGCAGGTGAAATTAAAGACGAAGTATATTCGGAGTTTATGGATTATCTGAATTCAATTATTGAGTAATTATTTTTCTTGCACCTCCTTTTGAATCTTTGCACTCCCTAGAAAGGAAAACTCTCAAATTGTCCTACAAATTTCTACTCTTCGACCTCGACCACACTCTTCTTGATTTTGATGCTGCTGAGGATGTGGCTCTAACGCAACTCCTAAAAGAAGAAGGGGTTACAGATATTCAGGCTTATAAGGACTATTATGTTCCTATGAACAAGGCTCTCTGGAAGGACTTGGAGCAAAAGAAAATCAGTAAACAAGAGCTGGTTAACACGCGCTTTTCTCGTTTATTTGCCCACTTTGGACAGGAAAAAGATGGTAGTTTTCTAGCCCAGCGTTACCAATTTTACCTAGCCCAACAGGGACAAACTCTTTCAGGCGCTCATGAACTCTTAGACAGTCTCATCGAGCGAGATTATGATCTGTATGCTGCGACAAATGGTATTACTGCCATTCAGACAGGGCGTTTGGCTCAATCTGGTCTAGCACCTTATTTCAATCAAGTTTTTATCTCTGAACAGCTACAAACACAAAAGCCTGATGCTCTCTTTTATGAAAAGATTGGCCAACAGATTGCAGGTTTTAGCAAAGAAAAGACGCTGATGATTGGAGATTCCCTAACCGCTGACATTCAAGGTGGTAATAATGCTGGGATTGCAACTATCTGGTACAACCCTTATCACCTCGAAAATCACACACAAGCCCAGCCGACTTACGAAGTCCATTCTTATCAAGATTTGCTGGATTGCTTAGATAAACTGTAAAAAGTGGTTTCCATAGCCACTTTTTGCTATAATAGAGGCAGTAAAAAGGAAGGAGTTGGCTATGGAACACTCGTCTTGGCATGCTTTGATTAAGGCGCAATTACCTGAGGGTTATTTTGCGAAAATCAATCAGTTTATGGAGCAGGTCTATTCTCAGGGAACTGTTTATCCACCTAAGGAAAAGGTTTTTCAGGCTCTCTTGTCCACACCCCTAGAAGACGTGAAGGTGGTGATTTTAGGACAGGATCCTTATCATGGGCCAGGTCAGGCGCAGGGCTTGAGTTTTTCTGTTCCTGACTCTATCCCAGCTCCGCCATCCTTGCAAAATATCTTGAAAGAATTGTCAGATGATATAGGAGTTAAGAAATCCCATGATTTGACGGCTTGGGCTGAGCAAGGAGTCTTGCTTCTTAATGCTTGTTTGACTGTTCCTGCTGGTCAGGCCAACGGTCATGCTGGGCAGATATGGGAGCCATTTACAGATGCTGTGATTCAGGTGGTCAATCATCTAGATAGGCCGGTGGTCTTTATACTTTGGGGAGCCTATGCACGCAGGAAGAAGGTATTAGTTACCAATCCTCAGCACTTGATTATCGAATCAGCTCATCCCAGTCCTTTATCGGTTTACAGAGGATTTTGGGGTTCCAAGCCTTTTTCAAAGGCCAATGCTTTTTTAGAAGATACAGGACAAGAGCCAATCGATTGGCTTAGATAAGGAGAAAATATGCCTCAGTTAGCGACAATTTGCTACATTGATAACGGGAAAGAACTGCTCATGCTCCATCGTAATAAGAAGCCAAATGATGTTCATGAAGGGAAATGGATTGGTGTGGGTGGTAAGCTAGAGAGAGGAGAGACGCCTCAGGAATGCGCGGCGCGTGAAATCCTCGAAGAGACAGGGCTCAAAGCCAAGCCAGTTCTAAAAGGTGTCATCACTTTTCCTGAATTCACGCCAGATTTAGACTGGTACACCTATGTTTTTAAAGTGACGGAGTTTGAAGGGGACTTGATTGATTGCAACGAGGGAACGCTAGAATGGGTTCCTTATGACGAGGTTTTGAGAAAGCCGACTTGGGAAGGTGACCATACCTTTGTTGAGTGGCTTTTAGAAGATAAACCCTTCTTTTCAGCCAAGTTTGTTTATGATGGGGATAAATTGTTGGATACCCAAGTTGATTTCTATGAATAAAGGAGAAAGCAGATGCTACTAATCAAAAACGGTCGTGTAATGGATCCCAAGTCTGGTTTGGATCAAGTGTGTGATGTCTTAGTCCAAGATGGGAAAATTGTCAAAATTGCGCCTGAGATCACGGAAGAAGGAGCAGAAATCATAGATGCTACAGGTCTTGTAGTTGCTCCTGGCTTGGTCGATATTCATGTTCATTTCCGTGAACCTGGTCAGACCCACAAGGAAGATATCCATACTGGTGCCCTAGCAGCCGCTGCAGGTGGTTTTACAACTGTTGTCATGATGGCTAATACTAGTCCAACCATTTCAGACGTTGAGACTTTGCAAGAAGTTCTCCAGTCAGCTGCCAAGGAGAAGATTAATGTCAAGACGGTTGCGACCATTACTAAAAACTTTAATGGGCAAGACTTGACTGACTTTAAGGAACTTTTAGAAGCTGGAGCAGTTGGATTTTCAGATGATGGCATTCCACTTGAAAGCAGTAAAGTTGTCAAGGAAGCCATGGAGGAAGCCAAAAAGCTTAATACCTTTATTAGTCTCCATGAGGAAGATCCAGGTTTGAACGGTATTCTTGGCTTTAATGAAAACATTGCTAAAGAACATTTCCATATCTGTGGTGCAACTGGGGTGGCTGAGTATGCTATGATGGCGCGTGATGTCATGATTGCCTATGCAACCAAGGCCCATGTTCATATTCAGCATTTGTCTAAGGAAGAAAGTGTTAAAGTAGTGGAGTTCGCTCAAGGGCTGGGAGCGCAAGTAACAGCAGAAGTAGCGCCACAGCATTTCTCTAAGACAGAAGCGCTCCTTTTGACACAAGGTAGCAATGCTAAGATGAATCCGCCGCTTCGTTTGGAATCAGACCGTCGTGCCGTGATTGAAGGTCTCAAGTCAGGTGTCATCACAGTTATCGCGACTGACCACGCGCCTCATCATGCAGATGAGAAAAATGTCGAAGATATTACCAAAGCGCCATCTGGTATGACTGGTTTGGAAACATCTCTATCTCTCGGTTTAACTTATTTGGTGGAAGCTGGTGAGTTAAGCCTGATGGAATTACTTGAAAAAATGACCTACAACCCATCCAAGCTTTACAACTTTGAAGCAGGTTACTTGGCTGAGAATGGTCCAGCGGACATCACTATTTTTGATGCTAAGGCTGACCGCCTTGTGGACTCCCATTTTGCTTCAAAAGCAGCTAATTCACCATTCATCGGTGAAACTTTAAAAGGTCAGGTTAAATATACCATCTGTAAGGGACAAATTGTCTATCAAAACTAGGTGGGAGTCTGCTCTATAAACAAAAAGAATAGAGAGCCTATATGTACCAGACCCATCATTTTAAAGACAAGTTTATCTTATTTTTAAAGATATTTTTCCCTATCCTAATTTATCAATTTGCCAATTATTCTGCCTCCTTTGTTGATACGACTATGACAGGTCAATACAGCACTATGGACTTGGCTGGTGTGTCTATGGCGACCAGTATCTGGAATCCTTTCTTTACCTTCCTGACAGGGATTGTGTCAGCCTTGGTGCCCATTATTGGTCACCATCTTGGTCGAGGCAAAAAGGAAGAAGTGGCATCTGATTTTTACCAGTTTATCTATTTAGCTCTGGGTCTATCTGTGGTCTTGCTGGGATTAGTACTTTTCCTGGCACCACCAATCTTGAATCATATTGGGTTAGAAGCTCCAGTGGCGGCAGTAGCTGTTCGTTATCTCTGGTTTTTATCTATCGGGATTATCCCCTTGTTGCTCTTTAGTGTCATTCGTTCCTTGCTGGATTCGCTGGGGTTGACCAAACTTTCCATGTATCTCATGCTTTTGTTACTTCCTCTCAATAGTGGATTTAACTATCTCTTGATTTACGGTGCCTTTGGTGTTCCAGAACTGGGAGGTGCTGGTGCTGGTTTAGGTACTTCTTTGGCCTACTGGGTCTTGCTGGGTATTTCTGTTCTGGTTTTATTTAAACAGGAGAAGCTCAAAGCCCTACATCTTGAGAAACGAATTCCATTTAATATGGATAAAATCAAGGAAGGAGTTCGATTGGGTCTGCCTATTGGGGGAACTGTCTTTGCGGAAGTGGCTATCTTTTCTGTGGTTGGTTTGATTATGGCGAAGTTCTCATCCTTGATTATTGCTAGTCACCAGTCAGCTATGAATTTTTCAAGTCTCATGTACGCCTTTCCTATGAGTATCTCATCGGCTATGGCCATTGTCGTTTCCTATGAAGTGGGAGCCAAGCGATTTGATGATGCGAAAACATATATTGGTCTAGGAAGGTGGACTGCCCTCATTTTTGCGGCCTTCACCTTATCCTTCCTTTACATTTTTCGAGGAAATGTGGCCAGTCTTTATGGGAACGACCCAGAATTTATCGATTTGACAGCGCGTTTTTTAACTTATAGTCTTTTCTTTCAGTTAGCAGATACCTTTGCGGCACCGCTTCAGGGAATTCTACGAGGTTATAAGGATACAGTTATTCCTTTTTATCTTGGTTTGATTGGTTATTGGGGCGTAGCAATCCCAGTTGCTATGCTATTTGATTCCTTAACAGATTTTGGAGCTTATTCTTACTGGATCGGTTTGATTATTAGCCTTATTGTGAGTGGGGCGCTCTACCGTTGGCGTTTAACTGTGATTATGAAGAGGTTTGAATCTTTAGAAAAATTTAAATGACATAGTCAATTAGTTTTAAAAAAGCGCTCCAAACATTCAAAAATATTTGGGACTTCCCTTAATAAATCCGTCACTTTCTTTTTCAAGATAGGCCAAGCTTGTTCAATAGGATTCAAATCTGGTGAATAAGGTGGTAGGGGTAAGAAAAA